>JAHIYT010000074.1 GCA_018814945.1 Patescibacteria group bacterium | reverse complement strand
GATTCCGCCCCCCCATCTTGTTTATCCCCCATTGGCTGCCCACTCTAATTCTTATGGGCGATCAATCCAAACGCCGATTCGCCACCGGTATTTCCTCCCAGGTTGATCGCCCACCTCAAACTTCCGCCCCCCTTGGGACGGTTCAGATACATGTGTAGGTAGAGATCCAATAATTCCCGCTTAGCGGGATGAGGATCTCTACCTACCGCAATCCCACCATACTTCTAATCACTTGCTTCAACTTATGTTTTTCATTAAACTTGTTGGGCATTTTTTATGAAGAGAATATTTAAATTCATCATTGGCTCAATTCTTGCTAGTAAGGCCAAACAGTATTTAAAGAAGCATCGAACTCAGGTTATTGCTGTTACCGGTAGTATAGGTAAAACCAGCACCAAGGAAGCTATCTACCAAGTTCTAAAAAACAAATTTAATGTTTACAGAAGTCAGAAAAGTTTCAATACTCCAATCGGTTTGAGTTTGGCAGTTTTACAAGAAGAAGAATCTGGATTTTCATCTCCAAAAGTCTGGTTTCAAATTTTAAGAAGAACATTTTCTAATGGCAAAACTGTTTATGAAAAAATGATTTTAGAGATGGGCGCTGACTCTCGTGGTGATATTAAAAAACTTACCAGAATTGCTCCTCCAAACATTTCTATTATCACTAATATTGCTCCAGTGCATCTTGCTGAAGGACAATTTAAAGACATCAGCGATATTGCGAGGGAAAAAAGTAATTTAATTAAATGTTTATCAAAAAAGGAAACCGCAATTTTGAATTACGATGATGAATTAATACGTAAAATGAATACTTCTGCGGAGAAAATAACTTATGGAACAGGATTTGATTTGGATTTTCAAATAAAAGAAGTTCGCGCAACGGCCAAGCATATTTCTTTTACAGTTATGCACAATGGACAATCGGAAAAATTTATAATTCCTGTGATTGGTAAGTTTCAGGTTTATGTGTTTATGCCTGCTATTGCAGTTGGTGTTAAATTGGGCATGACACTAAAACAGTGTGCTAAAGCTTTAGAGTCATTTCAATTACCCCCAGGAAGAATGAATCCAATAGATGGAATTAATAAAAGTACGATTATTGATAGCTCTTATAACTCTTCTCCAGTTACCGCAGGGAAAGCTTTGGAGCTCTTAAATGAGTTAAAATCTGATCGCAAAATTGCCGCTCTTGGAACAATGAATGAACTTGGTGATATTAACAAAGAAGCACATATTGAACTTGGAAAAAAAGCAGCAAAAGTTGCTAATATCTTAATTGCTGTTGGTCCAGAAGCTGCCACAATCAAACAAGGCGCGATCGAGGTCGGTATGTCTGATGATAAGATATTTACATTTTTAGATTCAGAAGAAGCCGGTCATTTTATTAAAGATCAAATTTCAGCAAAAGATCTTATTCTTGTAAAAGGTTCACAAAACAGAGTGCGAATGGAAAAGTTTGTGAAGGTTATAATGGAATATCCTGAAAAGGCTTCTAGCCTCCTATGTAGACAGGGTGAGGCTTGGGAGAAGATATAAAGATTAAACATAGGATTTTAGGTGGCTTATTTGACAAATACTGAGCAGGGTTTATAATTATTCTCCTCTATTTATGAACCAAATGCCCATAGATAATCCTCAAAAACAGAGATTTTCAGATCGTCTTATTGAGAGAGGGGTGGATGATGAAATGAAGGTTATGGGATGTGATCTCGTGAGAAGGGCGATGTCGGAACAAGACAGGTTAAATCCTAGCTTTTCATTTGTAAGGTCGGGTGATCCTGGGTGGTCGCGTGAGTTTTGCAAACAAATATCAGGTGCTTTGAGAGATCAGATTACCGGTAGGATTTCTTGTGATGAAATGGGAGAAAAAAGGTGGAGTAATAATCTAGATATTCCTGAGTTTGATAGATCACCTGTAGTTGTTCAGGCTGTGGATGCATATAGAAAAGCTCTTGGATCACTGCTAAGAAATCAAGATTTAGGCACTGCAAGGGAAACTGATCCGCCAGATTTTTCAGAAGACGTTGAAGTAATTAAAAAATGCATTTGTGATAATGAAGATTTGAGAGTAAAAACTTGGGTGCATGACTTATGTCACCCAGTAACACCGATTGGTGCTTATTTTGAAATGTGGAGTATGCATAGACAATTTAGTCTTGACGCTAATGAGCAAATCATAGAATTTGGACAAGCTATTGATACCTTTAGTGACCTTATGAAAAGGTTGAGGTTTGAGGGCTTATCAGATTTCTTTGCATTTTACGACGAGCATCAGGATACTTTTTTATCTTTTGGTGAACATGTATTTGGCAATCCGAATATTAGTGTTAGCAGTCAAAATCAATTTCTGAAAGCATTAAGGGTTATGGCAGTAATGATGAAAGATTTTCAGTCTGAAATGGAAGGTGGCTACAAGGAGATGATACAAATCGACTTTGATAGAATGTTTAGAAATTTGGGTCATTTTTCGCAAATTCTAGGCTCTGATGTTGATTTTACAACTACGACAGAAGATGATTTATCATTGGTAATGAATCCAACTGATATTGGTAGAATAATGCAAAATTTGATTTCGAATTCCCATGAAGCTATGCAGGATCAGGACGGTGAAAAAACAATAAATATTTCTGCCGAAAGAGTGGTTACCGAAGGTGATGATGACGCAGATCCAGCTAATATTGTTTATTCTCATTTGGAACCGTTAACTGATTCTACTCAATTGGTAAAACTCTCAGTTTCAGACAATGGCCCAGGTGTTAACCCGTCACTTTTGGGACATATATTCAGGCCTCGGTTTAGTACCAAGGGGGAGTTTGGTGAGAATTCCGGATTAGGTCTTTCTTCTATAGTTAAAATCGTTGCCCAATATAATGGTGGCATTACGGTAAAAACGATTCCCGGTATTGGAGTTACTTTTGAAATTCTATTCCCAGAGACGATTCTCCATTAAAATTACCTTGCATGCATTAATCTATAAAGCATGTGACTTTCTTTGTAGAAATGTGAGATTAGAAATAGTCCAATAACCAAAATCGGTACTACTACGAAGGCTAAATTTAGTTCAAACAACACGTTGCAGGTTGCATGGAATAAAACCGCAAGGCTCATTCCTTCTACAATCTTTTCTTCTTCATAAATCGTAGACTTTTTCAAAGTGAGGATTCTATGAAGCCATTTTAAATTGAATCGATAGGTTTTCTCCCCTCCCTCTACTTTTACAAGCGGTTTTGAAAAATGAGCCAGGCCGTAGTAATAACCAAATATTCCAGACGCAATTAAATGCACTGGCATACTCAACATTGCCCTATAAACAATCAAGCTCATATCACCTGCAGAAATTGCGTATATAAATGTTTCCATTAAAGAAAATGCAAGACCGACCATAATACTCAAAGTAATTGCATCATCTATGTCTTTTAATTTTTTGTCATCTACAAATCTAACTATTAAATGCTTTATGAACTCTTCAATAATGGTCAAAAACAGAATCGTTCCAAGTATTGTATTTACTATTGGAATGTTGATTATTTTTTCAATGAATGATTCAAAATAGATAAGCAGGCCAATCATTATGCTTACGGTCATAAAACCAAATTCATTTTTTTTAAGTGAGTTTTTTATGTTCGCTATAGTATCGTGTTTGAACAGTGTTAAAGTAGCGGTTAATAAAGCCCCCAGTGTCATTAAAACTACCGATAAAAGAGCTAGATTTAGAATAAAGAATAAAAACCCTTTTAAAATAAATGAATCAAATAATGGTTGGAATATTTGATACTCAGCAAGCATTGGTAAGTAATTTTGGTATATATACTTGTATGCAAATACTGGAATCATCGCAAATAAGCCAATGCCAAAAATTTGTCCAATTACCTTTAATGGCTGCGGATGGTAGTCTTTTTTATAAAAGATGTATCCCCAGATAAGTGTTGCTAGCGCCAGTAATGCAATGTACAATACGTTCACAGTTTTATTACAAGATTAGTTATTACAAGATTACAAAATTATCTGTAATCATTGTTATATTATAGCATATTCTTGCCTAAAGATCAATAATATTTCCCAATAATCTTGTAATCTTCAATCTTGTAATTTTGTAATGACTAAATGCATACACATAAATTCCTCGTAAAAGGGGGTCAAAAATTAGAAGGTCAGGTGCGTGTTGGTGGTTCTAAAAATGCTGCATTACCTATAATTTGCGCATCTCTCCTTACAGATGAGCCGGTTACACTTACAAATGTACCCAATATTGCTGATATTGCTACCATGGAACATATTTTGCACTTTATTGGTGTAAAAACGGAGGTTGAGGGCAATACATTCAAGATTCATGCGAAAAATATTGCAAATGTTGAGATTGAACATGAATTGGTTAGCAAACTTAGAGCTTCTATTTTGCTTTTAGGTCCTTTATTGGCACGAAATGGCGAAGTACGCCTAGCTTTCCCAGGAGGATGTGTAATTGGCAAGCGTCCAATTGATGCACACCTTTTTGCATTGGAAGCACTTGGTGCTGAAGTAGTTGATGATCACGAAATAATTCATATAATTGGAGACAAATTAACCGGTTCAAAATTTACAATGACCGAAGCTAGTGTGACTGCTACCGAAAATGCGATTATGGCTGCAGTACTGGCGAAGGGTGATACCGTAATTCGTCTTGCAGCTGCCGAACCACATGTCCAAGACCTTTGCCACTTTCTAAATTCAATGGGGGCAAAAATTGAGGATATTGGCACACATAAATTAAAAATAAAAGGTGTTAAAAAGTTGCATGGCACAGAGCATCGTGTAACCTCCGACTATCTCGAGGCAGGTACTTTGGTTATAGCCGCTGCTATTACCGGTGGTTCCGTCGATATTTTGGATGTTAATCCAAATCATCTCGATATTTTTTGGCAAAAACTACGTGAGGTTGGTGTGATTTTTGAACTAGGTGAAGATATGGTACGTGTACTTCCTTCTAAAGAACTGAAGGCTATTCGTCTACAAACTGCGGTTTTCCCAAGTTTTCCAACCGACTTACAGGCCCCATTTGCTGCACTTCTTACGCAGGCCAAAGGTACTAGTTTTATATTTGAAACGCTCTTTGATGGTCGCTTAAATTACCTCTATGAACTTGAAAAAATGGGATTGGAACCAAAAATTCTTAATCCTTATCAGGCTGAGATAACGGGTCCAACCAAGTTAAGTGGTGCGAGTATTGCAAGTTGTGATATTAGAGCCGGTGCTGGTGTGCTTCTTGCTGCCCTTGCTGCGGAAGGGGAAACAGAGATTAGTAATATTTACTATATTGACCGTGGATACGAGAATTTGGATGAGAAGCTTAATTCGATAGGAGCGAAGATTGAGAGGGTAAAATAGTTGTTTGTTGTTGGTCCTTTGTTGGTTTTTGTGATTTTTTGTAGTACTTGACAAAAATTCTATTATAGTATATAATTCATACTCAAATTAGGTAAAAAACCCTGATCCCACTTAGTGGGATGGCTGTAAACTCGTCAAATACCTGCAAAACTTGGACGATGAATGGAGGCCGGTCCGATGTAAATTCGGACAGTCAGGAGATGGTACATATCAAGTTGGAGTGGACCTTCCAGCACTAAAATTATTCATTTGAATAATTTGTGTGCCGGGACGTCTATTTTTTTGTCCTAATGTTCATTCACATCACGAATTCATATTAGATTTTAGTTTTTCTCAACTTCTTTTTCTTGTGGTTCGAACGAAGGGTAAGAAGCCCGGGAGGTTCTGTCATGAAGACCGTGAAGACCGTTCTGGTCATCTTGATCGCCGTACTGTCCGCCAACTGCGCCGTCTTCGGCCCCAACAAGGCCCAAAAGGAGGCCACCGATCCGTGCTCGGGCGTCAACGATGCTCGGGTGAACTACCGCTACGCCGCGCTCGTCAAGTGCACCAACCAGAGTGCCATCGAGCGCACCCTGATGAAGGAGTCCGATCCTCGGATTCTCTTCTGGGGTATTCCCAAGGTTGATCGCCTGTCGGTCATTTGTAGCGTCCACGACCGTGTGGTTCGGCTCATTCCTGCGAAGACCGCTGCCCAGCGCAAGGTCAAGATCAGCCTGCTCACCCAGCTCACCGCGCAGCAGAAGAAGATCCAGAAGGGCTTCCGGCTCCCCCAGACCGCCAAGATCCGCGACAATGACGTTCGGGTTGGCAGTGACAAGGCCACCATCCAGCCCTCGCGTCCCAATAAGAAGGTCGATCCTTCCCGCCCCACCAACTCTGATGGCGAGGAGCTCGATGTCTTCGTCAACGGCCGTCGGCTCTCGCTCACGGACATCATGTGGGCGTGGGAGCTCGCCAACGTGGCTGCCCCCATCGAGAAGGCAATGATCGATGTCTTGCTCAAGCGCAAGGACAAGGAGTCGCTCAAGGGTCCCATGCTGGACTTCTACGACCGACTCCTGGCTCACTGCCACGGAGCGGCGTCGATCGAGGATCTCCTCGGTGACACCAAGAAGCTCCTGAACGAGGCCGATCGCCAGAAGAAGGAGCTTGACGAGGCCGTCGACATCCTCAAGGATCACGGCCTTGCGCCGCCCGATCTCAAGGCCACCTCCGACCGACCCCGCAAGAAGCTCACCGAGCTGACCAACCGTAACTTCAAGCAGAAGGTGCTCAAGAGCAAGCTCCCCGTCCTGGTGGAGTTCCACGCTGATTGGTGCGGGCCGTGCAAGCGCTTCGGACCTATCGTTGAGGAGCTCGCCGAGACCCTCGACGGTCACGTGAACGTGTACAAGCTCGATGCGGATATCATGACGGAGATGGACAACCGCTACAACGATGAGCAGCGTCTCCCGCTCCTGGTTGTTTTCAAGAACGGCAAGCCAGTCGGTGACATCCGCGGCTACATGCCCTTCAACCGGCTGGCCGTCGAGGTTGATTCCCTGTTGCGCAAGAAACCAGTCGCTGGTTTACAGACTGTAACCACCGACCCGCGCAAGCTCAAGGTCACTGGCAAGACCCTCGACGGCGTCAGCACTGATGCCCTCGACACCACCGCGGAACTCCACAAGGGCAAGGGGTGGAAGGCGCCACCCAAGCCCAAGGCCAACGAGCCTATCTTCGACTTCGTTCGGAGCGGGAAGTTGACCGCTGTGCTGGTTAAGAACGTCCAGAAGGACAACTACGCCGGCCGGGCGGGCCTGGGGGAGAACGATGCCATCGTCTCCTTCAACGGCACCTCCGTGAATTCCCGGGGGCAGATCGGCCCCCTGTCGCGGGCCCTTCGCGGGAAGGACTCCCTCACCCTCCGGGTTTACCGGGGTGGCAAGGGCAAGCCCGTGGACCTTCGTGTCCGCTGAGATCTACAACTGTGTTGCGAAGCCGCGCTATGCGCTGGCTTCCACCGATTCGATTCGTGATGAAGGCCCTGATTTCAGCTTCCAATTTGGAAGATTTGAATCAGGGTTTTTATGTATAGCAAAAAGACGGAAACCAATTAGTTTAAATATAGATTTAATTTTAATTAATAGTAACCGTCTTATTTGCCCTGCCTGAAGTCGAGTGTGTCGAGTTTTAACTAGTTGGATTTGCAGAGTATGAGTATGGTCATGGTTACAGCCGTAATCACTACACAGCCAATGAGCCATAT
>JAHIYT010000073.1 GCA_018814945.1 Patescibacteria group bacterium | reverse complement strand
GAATATGACAAATTCCCCCGCATTGACACGTTATTTGAAAAATGGGCTAAATCCCGCATACCGAGTGTTGAGGAGATAGATAAAATAATACGAGACGCTGTTAATGAATTATTTGAAACCAAACACAAAATATTTCAATCACCCAAATCAGTTGATTTAATTATGCAGTTAATTCGTACATCAGCCTCAGAAGATGATACCGTATTAGATTTTTTTGCTGGTTCAGGAACAACCGCTCATGCTGTTATGGCACTGAATGCAGAAGATGGAGGCAATCGAAAGTGTATATCTGTCCAGCTTCCAGAGCTGTGCGATGAAAACAGCGAAGCATACAATGCCGGATATAAAACCATAGCTGACATCGCCAAAGAGCGAATCCGAAGGGCAGGAAAGAAAATAAGGGAAGAGAAAGGTAAACAATTAGACTTAGATAGCAATAAACTGGATACAGGATTCAAAGTCTTCAAGCTCGACCAGAGTAATTTCAAGATTTGGAGAACTGATGTAAAAGACGAGAAATCACTGCTCGAACAAATGAGTATTTTTGTAGATAATGTAAAGGAGGAAAGCATTCAGGATAATATTTTGTATGAGCTTATTCTAAAGAGCGGGCTGGATTTGAATGTGGATGTTGCCAAAAAAGAAGCTGACAAAAAGACCTATTTCTTAGTAGGCGAAGGCAAGTTGATAATCTGCCTTGAAGATAAAATATCGCAAGTTTTGGTGGACGCTGTCCTTACTAAGAAGCCGGAGAAAGTAATTTGCTTGGATAAAGCCTTTGGAGGCAATGACCAGCTCAAAACCAACACTCTTTTGCAGATGGAGTCTGCGAAGATTGATTTTAAAGTAATCTAATTTTTAACAACCATGAACTACTACTCAAACAATCGAAGAAAAAAAGTATTTATTAGCTTTGATTTCGATAATGATAAATTTCTAAGAGATTCGCTCATTGGACAAGCGAAACATAATGGTACACCTTTTGATATGGAGGATTGGTCTGTAAAAGAGCCATGGGATCAACACGAATGGAAAGAAAAGTGTTTAACTAAAATTAAGCGGTGTGACTTAGTTCTTGTCATGGTAGGCACAAAAACTTCTACCTGTCATGGAGTAAAGGCTGAGATTCAGATGGCAAAAGATGCGGGTGTACCTGCTTACGGCTTACAAGGCTATTCCGATAAAAATTGCCCACGCCCTGACGGCTTGAAAGGGTATTACAAATGGTCATGGTACAATGTCAAATCCCTGGTTGATAATTGTTAATTTATGAAAGATAAACTCTTACAAACCAACGAAAAGCAATATGGTTCTTTGTACAAAGAACATCTTTTTGAACAATACAAGTTTTATCTTGAAAGTATTGAAAAGGTTAGTGATAGACGGCAGGGTGCAAATAATTACTTTATTACGGTAAATACAGTTTTAATCTCTTTAATTGGAATGGCTCTCGAAGGCAGCTTTATCCAATTTGCAGAATGGATTAAACCTTTTATCGCAGGGCTTGGGGTGGTGATTTGCATTGTATTTTGGTTTTTAATTCGGTCTTACAAACAATTAAATACTGGTAAATTTAAGGTACTTCACGAAATTGAGGAGCAACTGCCAATAGATTTATATCGATATGAATGGAGCGTATTAGGTAAGGGCAAAAAAATCGGAACATATTTTCCATTTTCACATATTGAACAGTTCATACCATGGGTTTTTGGAGGGTTCTATGTGACTCTCATGGTTATCTTCATTTTTTGTAAATAGCAACTATGAGTACTATCAAAACTGAAATACAGGAACATTATAGAGAAATTGATTTTTCCTTATGGCAAAAAGCGATAAACATGTATTGCGATAAGCTCCTTACGCTTAAAAAAGATGAATCGAAGAAGGTTTGGATTTTACAGTTGTACTCGACATACCTGCAAATGATTGAAGTTTTTTGTATCAATTTATTCGCTATTACAGAAAACAACCTGTGGGAAAATTTATTTTTGAACAACCGGGGTTTGAGAAACAAAATTGATAATCGATTTTTCACAACCAATCAGAATAAAACTAGGTTTTGCACTAAATTTACAACATACCTTCTTGACAACTGGGTCTTTGGAATTAAAGAAAAAGAACAGATTAACAACCTCCCTGAAAAAAGAAAAAAGTATACACAAATGCTAAAAGAAGCCATAGAAGACTACCTAAAAGACTATGACCTATTAAATGCGTACAAGCATGGATTCCGAGTAAAAAGTCATGGAAGCACCACCATCACAATGAAAGCTGAAAAAAGTAATGCTCCTGTCTTCAAAATTGGAAGTTTTAACGCAAGTATTTCTTATCTAAAGAAAAAAGGTAAAACGGTTGATAGGCACGACATCTCGTTTAATTGGGAACGCATAATGCAAAAAGCATATTTTCTTTTAAGCATAATGGAAAACACTCAAAAAATTCTCCTCAATGCCGGCACGGAAATTAAACTTGATACACTAGCCGTAACAGACGAAATGGAGTTTTCAAAACATTTTGGAGTTTCCAGATTTAAAACACAACTTTTTCAAATTAATTAAAAATATGAAACTACAATTTGACGCAACGCAGGAATATCAATTAGACGCCATAAAGGCAATCACAGACCTTTTTAAGGGGCAACCCTTAAACAAAGGTGATTTTGAAATGGAAATTGCATTACCGGAAAATCAGTTACAGATTAGTAGTGATTTTGTAGTTGGCAATAACCTCGTACTTGAAGAGGAGACAATCCTCAAAAACCTACAAGCTATTCAGAAAAAAAATGAGATTGAGCAGTCCAAAGAGTTGGACGGCAAGCATTTTTCAATAGAAATGGAGACTGGAACAGGTAAAACCTACGTCTATTTACGAAGCATTCACGAGCTGTACAAAAATTATGGTTTCAAGAAGTTTGTGATTGTTGTTCCAAGTATTGCCATTAAAGAAGGAGTGGTAAAAAACCTAAAAATCACGCAGGAACATTTTGATATGCTCTATGAGAACCCAGAGATGGACTTTTATTTGTATGACCCTAAAAAACGAGGATTACTCAAGAATTTTGCGACCACTAAGGCATTGCAGGTACTTGTTATCAACATCGACTCCTTTGCTAAGTTCAGCGAGGACAAAAAAGGTAAAAACGTTATCTATCAGGATAGCGACTGGGGTATTCCGATTGAGTACATTCAAGGAGTAAGCCCGATTGTGATTGTGGATGAGCCTCAAAACATGGAGACGGACATCAGGAAAAAGGCTATTGAAAATCTCAATCCGCTTTGTACTTTACGATACTCCGCAACCCATAAACACCATTACAACCTTGTTTACAAGCTCGACCCGGTAAGCGCCTATGATTTGGGGTTGGTAAAAAAGATTGAAGTAGATTCCGTATTGTCCGAAGACGCATACAACGAAGCTTTTATTCAAATAAAATAAATCCAAAGCAAAAAAACTTCGGTTACTGCTAAGGTGTTGATTGATAAAAGCGATGATTACGGTCTTCAAAAAAAAGAAGTTACTTTAAGTGTTGGCGATGATGTTTATGTCATTTCAGGCAAACGGGAGATTTACAAGGATGGGTACATAGTAAACGAACTGGATGTTGATAATCAGAGTATCACGTTCAGCAATGGCAAAACCATGTACGCCGGCGAGACAACGGGCGGTATGACGGATGAAATAATGAAGTATCAAATCAAAAAGACCGTTCAGAACCATTTTGAAAAAGAAAAAAGATTACAAGAAAAAGGAATCAAAGTTCTTTCCCTATTTTTCATTGATCGAGTGGCAAATTATCGAGATTATTTGGATGGAAAAGCGCTTAAAGGAAAGTTTGCCGAGTGGTTTGAGGAAGCATTCAAAGAAATGTCACAAAACCCAATGTACTCAGGCCTTATGCCGCAGGAAGTTGCAAAGGTACATAATGGCTACTTTTCAGCAGATAAAAAAGGAATACTCAAAGACACGCAAGGCAATACTCAAGCTGATGATGATACCTATGCCCTGATTATGAAGGATAAAGAGAAACTTCTTTCAATGGAAGAGCCTTTACGCTTTATTTTTTCACATTCCGCACTCCGTGAGGGATGGGACAATCCAAACGTATTTCAAATCTGTACTTTGAACGAGTCTCGTTCAGAAATCAAAAAGCGACAGGAGATCGGACGAGGTTTACGTTTGCCTGTAAATCAGGAAGGTGTACGAATTTTTGATGATAACGTGAACATTCTTACAGTTACAGCTAATGAAAGTTACGAAGACTTTGCCAGAAGTTTACAGACTGAAATCGAGCAGGACTGTGGTGTTAATTTCAAGGGACGTG
>JAHIYT010000072.1 GCA_018814945.1 Patescibacteria group bacterium | reverse complement strand
GAGTTATCTGTTGTGAATGAGTGAGAACACCTACATTTTACCTTATATCTAAGCAAAAATCAACCCATTGTTATAGATAATTGACAATTGTTATTAAATCATATAATATGTGTGTGTTAATCATTCAGTGTAATTCGGACACAATACTCAAAGAAATTAACAATCGTCTAGTGGGAGGGCAACTTTATTAGAAAATTGGGGGGCGTTTACGCACCCCTTTTTTCTAACATTAATTTCTTAAGTCTGTTATTATTACTATGGTGATCAATTTATACCCTTTTAATAAATGGGATGCACACAAAAAGAAGGCCTTAGTTAAAGACCTGCAGAATTCTATGTGTGCTCACTTTTTGGAACATACAATGTATAGCATTAATGATGCTTTGACTTCCATACTTGCCCTTTGTGACATAGAAGAGATGAAAACTGTACCAAAGGTCAAGAAATATATTCAGCGTGTGAATGAGCTTATGAATAATGTTCAGGTTTATCAGGCTGCAGACTACTTTAATGCTAACCATGTACTTAAGAATGTAATAGATATAATCAAGGATAATTTTAAAAGAAAAGTTGATATTAAGTTCAATCATTCACCAATTAATGCTTTGGTTAAGTCTAACCAAATCGTTTTAGAACAAATTTTGTTATATATTTTTGTTGAACTTGTCACGGCAGAAAAAGAAGGCAGTGCATCTTTAATAGATATTGATTTACATCAGAAGGATACGGATGTTGTTATTTATATTAGAAAAGAGAATTACTCCTTTTCCACCCAAACACTTAAGGAATTAGACGAAATGAAATTAGCCTTAAGCGGTTCCTTAAGCATTAGGCCAAAGGAGAATGGCATAGAAATTTATATTAAATTGCCTCTTGATTTCAGAAGGCCACAAGCTTCTACAGATATTAGTGTTGGAATAATTCCTAAGCAAAAAGTTGAATCCGAGAAAAAAGAGGATGTTGCAATAATTTCCCACCAGTAGTAAAATTCCGTCGTGCGCTCAGGTGGTGGAATTGGTAGACACGTCGGCTTGAGGGGCCGGTGGCCGTATTTATGGCCGTGGAGGTTCAAGTCCTCTCCTGAGCACCACCTTCAATTATAGAAAGTGCGTCGTTTATTGGTATGGCAAAGCTTATACTCTCATTTTCGGTGTCTAGTGCTGTATTTATACCAATCACTTCACCATTTAAATTTACCAATGGGCCACCGCTATTGCCAAGAGTTATTGCCGCATCTGTTTGGATTAAATTAGTTAGGCTTGTAATAGGATAGACGGAACCCGCTGTAATAGATCTGCCTTTTGCGCTGATTACACCTGTTGTTACAGTATTTTCATATTCATTTAAAGAACTACCAACCGCAACAACCTGCTGACCTATCTGGATTTTATCCGAGTTTCCAAGTTTCGCTACAGGAAGACCGTCTACAGGCTCATTTTCATCAATAATTTGTAACACGGCTATGTCATTGGATTCGTCTAAGCTGATTATTTCGGTACTATACTCAGTTCCATCGTTTAAAATTATGGTATAACTTGCACTGGAGTCATCAACTACGTGCTTGTTTGTAACCACTAGTCCGTCTGCTGTAATAATAAAACCACTACCTCCACCAATTTCTACGGTTTGATACTTGCTACCGCCTAAATTTTGAGAATCAGGGGAAGGGGAGTTAAATATCCTCTGCCTGTAAGCTGGTAGATCTTTTGTAATTACAATACTCACAACACTAGGGCTGATCTTTTTTATAGTATCAATAATTTGTGAATTTTCGATATAAACCTGTTTCTCGACCACTTTTTCTGCTGCCTCTTGGTTTTCTGGGCTAAGCAACTTTACTGTTGCACCACCACCAATAATCCCGCCAATCAGAGCGGTTAATAATATTCCAATGATAAAACCAAAGGGAATTTGTTTAGACATATTTTACTATTTAACCATTTTTAATAATTCCTCTTCATTTATAATTTTCACCCCCAGTTTTTTACCTGTTTCGTATTTACTTCCCGGTTCTGATCCCGCAAGTATATAGTCGGTGTTTTTACTAACGGAGCTAGTCGCTTTGCCACCATTTTTCTTAATTACATCCTTTGCCTGATCTCTGCTAAGTGTAGGTAAAGTGCCTGTAATAACAAAAGTTAAACCATTTAATTTATCTGTTTTTTCAGCTTTTTCAATTATCAGTTTTACTCCATTTTTCTGTAATTTTCTTAGGAGCTTTTGAGCATCCGGATTATTTACCCATTCAAAAATGGATTCGGCCACTTTTTCACCGATCCCTTCAATTTCTTTTAATTCTTCTAAGCTTTTTAAATTAAGAACCTTCACAAAATCTTCAATATCAGCTACATCTACTTCTTCGCTTTTTACCTCCTCTTCGAACAACGTCATTTGGTCTCTTTTCTGACCAGACTTAATAGTATGCTTATGAGTTGGAATAAGTAGATGACCAGCTAGTAATTCGGCGGTCTCATCACCTACAAACCTGATGCCCATTGCAAATATAAAGCGAGATAGTGAAATGATTTTTGCTTTTTCAATCGATTCAAGCAGGTTCTCAGTTTTTTTGTCTTTAAATAAATCCAAATGGACTAAGTCTGAATACTTTAGGCTAAAAATGTCAGCAAAATCTTCCACTAACTTATCTCCAATTAGTTGTTCTATTACTTTTTCTCCAAGTCCATCTATGTTAAATGCTGCTCTGGATACTAAATGATTAAGTTGCTCTTTGTGTACCGCATAACACTTTGTATTTACACATCTCCTTATAGCTTCACCCGTTGGTCTTATTATTGCACCACTACAAACGGGACATCTGAGTGGCATCTTAAATATCTTTTCCTTTCCTGTTCGAAGATCCCTTAATACTTCGACCACTTCCGGTATTACATCCCCAGCCTTTTGAATTATTACGGTATCTCCAATCCTAACGTCCTTTCTTTCAATTTCATCTTCGTTGTGAAGAGTTGCACGACTTACAGTAGAACCAGCCACTACAGTTGGTTTTAAAATGGCTACGGGGGTAACTGCTCCAGTCCTTCCGACCTGAACCTCTATATCCAAAATCTGGCTTGTG
>JAHIYT010000071.1 GCA_018814945.1 Patescibacteria group bacterium | reverse complement strand
ATTTTGTAATTTTGTAATATTTAAGATCCGTCTCCTACCTTTACCTTGGCGGCCTTTATTACACTTCCATTAAGTATATATCCGGGCTCAAATTCTTCAATAATTATGTCCTTCTCGCCTGGACCTGTCATTAGCCCCTCGTGTAAATTCGGATCTAGTTTTTCACCGATTGATTTAACCCGTTCCACGCCAATTTTTTGAAGTGTTTTCATTAATTCATCATGTATTTGTACAACACCTTTTGCCCAGTCATTATCTTTAATTTCATCTGGAAGGTGAGTAGTGCTTCTATCGAAGTTATCTATTATAGGCAATAGCTCTTTTAACATTTCCGCATTGGCAAATTTAACAAAGCGACCTTGTTCGTCTTCGGTTCGTCTTTTAAAATTCTGTAAATCTGCCATTGCGCGGGCTAAGGCATTGGTTAGTTCTTCTATTTTATTAGCTTCATTAGCTTCATTAGCTTCGTTAGTATCAGCTTTAGCTTCTGCTTCTTCCACCATATTTTTTAGATCATCGTCGGTAACTTTGTTTTCGTCGGTCATGTTTAAACAGACTTATTAAATAAGCAGGAATATGGTAGCAGAAATAGCTAAATGGGACAATTAGTAAGTAACTGAAATTGCATTACTACAAGTAACCTTTCCTAGTCGTTGTACAACACAAACTCTGTAATGATACGTTAGTGCGCGAGCTACAGTTTTGTCTACATAGTTAGCTGTACCAGGATTTGATGAAGACATAATAACTGTATCATTTGGGTATATAGGATTTGGGTTGGTTTGGGATTTAACTAATTTATAAAATTGAAAATCATCGTTATCTTCGCATTCAGTCCAGCTCAAAATTATTGCATTAAACTTTGAATCTTTTCTGCCACTTAGGCTTGGGTAGCACGAACTTATAGCGGTTGTAGTTGCAGGTGCAGCCACTTCCGTTGCCGGCGTAGTTGTAGTAGATGTTGTGGTGGTTGTCGTTGTCGGAGCAGGAGTCGCTTCTTCTTCAGCAGACTCTTCTTCTCCATCTATTACAAGTTCCTCTTCACTTAAATCAAATGAGAAATCAAATTGAAAATCATCTTTGTCTTTGTCGTTTGTTATTGCGAAAACAATTACTATTAAAATAATAATAGCTATAAGGAATTTAGGGATATGACCCTTTGGTATGTTCATAATGGATTCAGCTAGATAATAAGCTGGAGGGGTGCCTTTTTATTATATGTAAACTTGAAAAAAACACAACAGGCAATTCTCTAATGATTTGCTTTTTATTGGTATTTCTGATAAAAAACATATGCTGATTATGGTACCGTGGTGAAGTGGTCTAACACAGCGGTTTGCAAAACCGCCATTCGTGGGTTCAAATCCCACCGGTACCTCCATTTGGTTGTGCGCTAACTTATTGACAAAATCACTAAAAACTGCTATAATCTCGAGGTAATAAAATTGCATGGAGGGTACTTTTTACTTTGGAGATACACACCTTGGCGCAAGTTCTGAAAATTTTGATTTAGTTCGAAGATCTTTTGCTAATCTTCAGAAGTTCTGTCGTGACCAATATATAGAAATAACCAAGGCAGTTGATTTAGGTGATACAGTTGAATGCTGGGTGCCGGATGAGAAACATAAAAATCCTTATTTAGACAATGAGGTTATCAGAACTGCTAGAGAAATGTATAGGCATATCTTTTTTGAGGGTAGACAGCTGAATGTGACAGCTTTTACCGGAAATCACCAAACACATATATTAGAAGGCGAAGCAACTCTAGATCTTTCCATATTTCATAGCGAGCTAGCTGTTAGTGATTTTAGAGACTTCTTATCAAAAGTATTTGCGGATAATCCAGATGCTAATTTTGAAATGGTTAGAGGCGTAAAAGAAATTGAAGAAGGTGTTATCGTTCATCATGGTGATATTTTGAATACGCAAGTTTTAGCAGAAATGCTTGATTCCTTTGATGGAAATATGACTATTGAAGATAAGCTTAAAATAATTAATGGTAGCGGAGATATAACTGTTGCCATGCAGAGGGTATGGCAAAAGTTCCGTAGATATTTGTGGCCTATGATCAAAAAGTGGCCAAAATGGTTGCCTTCTTTCGTAGATGTTTCGTTTCCACCATACTTACTCTTTCAAAAGACGAAATCTTGGGTACGTGAGGCAATGCATTTTACAAAAAGATCTTTAGATGAGAGGTGGAAAAATCCAATGTATGATGAATTGATTACACAATTTAATCTTTTGCGCGAGCTTAGTGATGATCCAGAAAAATCAGCAATTGTTTCGGGCCATTTTCATGCCCCTAGTATTGTAAGTGATGCAGAAGGTTTTAATGGTACTGTTGTTTCCCTTGGTGCTTGGCATGACGTAAATACCAATCCTATCGCTGGGATTAGATTCGATACAAATGCAAAGAAAAATTTTATGTTAGCCGAATTCGAACCAACTTTAGATAGATGGTATGTTAGGGATGAGAAGGTTATACGTGATTTAGCGTAATTTAAAGCTCGTTACAATTGCACCGACTTGATCTCTAATCTCTTTTGGTGTGCT
>JAHIYT010000010.1 GCA_018814945.1 Patescibacteria group bacterium | reverse complement strand
TTTTTAACAATAGGGAAATCCTTAAAAGTTCACACAATTTCCTCCGTTACACTACTTAAATTGTACAAACTTTTATCCTCATTTCATTAGACCTTACGGTCGTCATTCCATTCGGAACGGATTTCTCACTACTATCTATGCCAATAAAAAAGTATAAACCAACGACACCTGGACAAAGAGGTATGAGCGTAGTTGACTACAGCGAGCTTTCGTCTAAGAAACCTGCAAAGAATTTACTTAAGGTAAAATCAAAAAAGGCAGGTCGTAATAATCAAGGTAGAATTACAGTCCGTCATAGAGGTGGTGGTGTTAAACGTAGATATCGTATGATTGACAGTAAGCGTTTTGATAAGTTGGATATTCCAGCTATAGTTGAATCAATTGAATACGATCCAAATCGTACAGCATTTATTGCACTTCTCTTATACGCTGATGGTGAAAGAAGATATATTCTATCTCCTGATAAACTAAAAGAAGGAGACAGGGTTATTTGTAGTGTTAAGGCTAAAATCAAAGCAGGAAATCGAATGCAACTTCGAAGTATTCCTGTTGGTTTTAATGTTCACGATCTAGAAATCCAACCAGGAAGAGGTGCACAGATAATTAAAAGTGCTGGTTCTTATGGAAAAGTAACTTCTCTGGATAGTGATCTTGCTCAGGTTACCCTTCCTTCCGGTGCAGTACGTTATGTTTCTAAAGATTGTTATGCGAGCATTGGAGTGGTTAGTAACTTAGATCATTCAAATGTTGTTGTTGGTAAAGCTGGTAGAAAACGTTTGATGGGTCGAAGGCCGCAAGTTCTCGGTAAATCTATGAATGCTACAGACCATCCACATGGTGGTGGTGAAGGTCATACTGCAATTGGACCTAAAATGCCTAAGACTCCATGGGGTGCTCCTGCGCTTGGAGTTAAGACAAGAAGAAGAAAGAAATATTCAGACAAATTAATTCTTAAAGGCCGACGTAAGAAAAAATAATAAATATCTCAGATCTCAGATCTCAGATCTCAGATCTCAGATCTCAGATTTAACTACAAATCTAATTAATCAATTATGAGCCGAAGTTTAAAAAAAGGAATTTATGTTGATCCAAAATTACTGAAAAAAGTCCAAATGATGGAAGCTTCTGGACAGAATAGGGTAATTAAAACCTGGGCACGTAACTCAAGTATTTCTCCAGAGTTTGTAGGTCACACATTCGGAGTACACAATGGTAAGACTCATATATCTGTATACGTAACAGAAAATATGGTTGGTCATAAGTTGGGTGAATTCTCTCCAACTCGCAAGTTTAAAACTCATGGAGGTAAGATGGCAAAGACTCAAGCATAATAATTTTCAATTTACAATTTACAATTTTCAAACTAGATGAAGGCTATACTAAATCGAATTAGGATCTCACCAAAGAAAGCAAATTTAATTGCTGGGATGGTTCGTGGGAAAAAGGTAAAAGAAGCACTTTCTTTGCTAAAATTTATGCCTAAGAAGGGTGCAGATATCCTTTACAAAGTTGTTCATTCAGCTGCGTCTAATGCCAAAAATAACTTTAAACAGAAAACTGATGATTTGGTTATTACAAAGATACTTGTAACAAAAGGTCCTACATATAAAAGATCAATTCCAATATCTCGTGGACGTATGCACCCGATTCGTAAACGTACATCACATATTACAGTTGAGGTTGGTGTTGCGGCTGGGGAAGAGGTAAAAAAAGTAGAGGCTCCTGAAAAGCAATCAGCGATCAGCAAATCAGCTGATCAGCCAGATAAAAAGGAAAAAGTTGAGAAAAAAACTACAACCAAGAAGGCTACTACTAAGAGAGAGACCGCTAAAAAAACTACTACTAAGAAAACAGAAGCTAAGAAAAAGGAAGAAAAGAAATAATTCTTAATTTATAACCTTTAACTAATCACATGGGTCAAAAGGTAAATCCGAAAGGGCTACGCATAGGCATTATTAATACTTGGGATTCCAAATGGTTTGCAGGTCGCAAAAAATATGCGAAATACTTTCATGCAGACCTAGCCCTTAAAAAGTTAGTGCGCGACAAATTAAAGAATGCAGGTGTTATAAAGATTGAAATCGAAAGATCAGCTAAGAAGGTTGTTGTAAATATCCATGCCGCTAAACCAGGCTTAATTATTGGCAGACAAGGTGTTGCAATTGAGGACTTAAGAGATTTATTAAGCAGAAAATTTGGTGAAAACTTTGAAGTAAACATTTTAGAAATTGCAAATCCAGATATGAGTGCAGAATTAATTGGTGAATTGGTAGCTAGTCAAATCGAAAGACGTATTGCTTACCGCAGAGCTGTTAAGATGGCTTTACAAAAGGCTATTGAAGCTGGTGCACAAGGGGTGAAAATTCAGATTGCAGGTCGTTTGAATGGCGTAGAAATTGCTCGTAGAGAATTCTTTAAGGACGGCAATATTCCACTTCACACACTTCGTGCAGATGTGGATTATGCAAAGGTGAATGCAAATACAACTTATGGAGTTATCGGTATTAAAGTTTGGGTTTATAAAGGCTTAATATTTAAGAAGAAATCAGAAAAATAATTTTAAATTTTAAATTTACAATTTTAAAATGCTTCAACCGAAGAGACAGAAATATAGAAAATTGCATCGTGCTCGTGGAGTGCTAAAGGGTAAATCTAAAGGCGGAAACGCAGTATCTTTTGGTTCAGTTGGCCTTAAGGCTGTGACTGCTGGTGAACTTACTTCACGTCAGATCGAAGCTGCACGTCGCGCTATGACTCGTTCTATCAAACGTGGAGGTAAAATCTGGATTAGAATTTTCCCTCACACACCTATTACTAAAAAAGCTGCAGAAGTACCTATGGGTTCCGGTAAAGGTAGTGTTGAATTCTATGTTGCCCGCGTTAAGCCAGGAAAAATTATATTTGAAATGGGTGGTATACACGAGGACCTTGCTCGTGAAGCTTTGAGACTTGCTGATACTAAACTTCCTATAAAAACTAAAATTGTATTTAAACATCAATAAGACAATAACTTTTCAAATATGCTTTCTATACAAGAATTACGTTCATCAACAAGAAAAGAATTACTAAATGAATTAGAAGCTGCTCAAATGGAGATGCAGAAGGTGCGTATTGGAGTAAAAACCAAGAGTAGCAAGGATTCAAGTTTAGTAATTAAGAGAAGAAAATACGTTGCAAGAATTAAGACAATGTTGAAAGAGCTAGAACTGGAAGAAATGGTTAATAAAGCCGTTGAAGTATAATAATATTTACAATTTTCTATTTACAATATGAGAACTAAGACTGGAACAATCACAAGCAATAAGATGCAAAAGACAATAGTTATTAGTGTAACAACTTATAAACGTCATTCTAAATATAAGAAACGCTATATGGTTTCTAAAAAGTTTTATGCGCACTGTGATGATCCGGGTAAATATAATATTGGAGATACTATTACTATCGAAGAGACAAAGCCCATTAGTAAGCTAAAGAGATGGAAGGTTACTTCTTAACAACTTAATTTAAAAATTTTTTAACAATAGGGAAATCCTTAAAAGTTCACACAATTTCCTCCGTTACACTACTTAAATTGTACAAACTTTTATCCTCATTTCATTAGACCTTACGGTCGTCATTCCATTCGGAACG
>JAHIYT010000070.1 GCA_018814945.1 Patescibacteria group bacterium | reverse complement strand
GTACTCCGCAAAAATGCAAGGCATATGGCGAATGTTACCTCCACGAGGCACGCAGGGCGGCTGAGGATGCGGACATTATTATAGTTAATCATGCCCTACTTTGTGCTGATATGGACTCAGGAGGTAATTTACTTCCCGATTACCAATATCTAATTGTAGATGAGGCACATCATTTTGAAGAAGTAGCTACAAAATCGTTTGGTTTGGAGATAAAACAGGAATCACTTTCTATTCCAATCAAGGCAATTCAGAATCATTTGAGTGATTTAAACAGAAGATTTGAGGGAACTTTATTTGTAAACAACAAAGCCTTTGAATCAATCGGCCCATTACTAGATGAAGTGGCAGATTTGCAACAAGCGGTTGATAACTTTTTTAATGTCGTAGCTCTTTTTGTAAATCGCAATGTGCCCGAGTCAGCTTTTATTGAAAATCTGTTAATCGACCATGTAATAACTGCCACTGAGGAATGGGTTAATATTGGTGATTCACTTAATTCCATTCATGAGAAGATTATGGAGTGGATGCGAGGACTTAAAAAGTTTGCTGCAGCAATTGAGCTTTCTGAAGGTGAAGAATTCCCGGAACAAGGCGACTTTCTAGACGAATTAGTGCAGGAAATTGGGATTCTTTCCGAACAACTCGGTCATTTGCATAACTTCTTCAATGAAGAACATGAAGGTAAAGAGTGGATCAGGTGGATAACTTCCGATATGAGTGGAATTATATCCATCAAGCTCGCTCCGATGATGGTCGGCCCTCACCTTAAGGAAAAGTTATATGACGAAAAAAAATCTATAATACTCACTTCTGCAACACTTGGTGTAAAACTTACGCAAGAAGGCATGGATGAAATAGAACAACATCCATTCACTTACTTCCGTCAAATGCTCGGGCTTGATGAAAGTTTTGAAGAATTAATTCTCGATACCCCATTCGACTATGAAAGTCAGGTGTATGTAATAACTCCAAACGACTTATTTCCGGTTCAGGCCAGAAATAGTATTACTCAGGTCAGTGATTTTATGAAAAATCTGATTAAGTCAATCGGAGGAGGTTTACTCGGTTTATTTACATCTCATGGAGCTCTGGAGAACGTCTATCTGAATTTGATGCATGAGCTCACAAGTCAGGATCCAAAAGTTCTTGCTCAAAGAATAAGTGGTGGGCGCGCAAAAATCTTTAAGGCTTACATGAATAATCCAAAAAATTCCGTATTACTTGGTACAGCTAGTTTTTGGGAGGGAATTGATATAGCCGGTGATGCCCTTACAACTCTTGTAATACATAAATTACCATTTGATGTTCCAAGTGACCCTATATATAAGGTAAGAAGTCAGATGTTCAGCAACGGATTTATGGAATTCACGGTTCCTCGCGCAATTCTGAAATTTCGTCAGGGGTTTGGTCGCTTAATACGCTCCCAAAAAGATTACGGAGTTATGATCGTTCTGGATAATCGTGTAATTCAAAAAGACTTTGGCCGAATGTTTTTAAAGGCATTACCGCAAGGTGTGACCATTGAAGAAATGAAACTCGAACATGTACCAAAAAAGGTTAGGGAGTGGTTGAAAATAGCTAAAGAAAATATTTAAAAAAAAAGTCTACATTTTTTACATTTATTTAATGAAACCTGGTGTATACTCATGGTCATGCTGAGGAGTTTGCAAGAATTCCATAGCTCAATAAGGAGGGCATCGGGGGACTCTATGAGGGTATGGTCCCCCTCTTCTTTATGTGTAAGTTTTCTTGTTAAACATTCCTTGATTTTGGTATATAATCTATGCCGTTGATTAAGGTATGTTGGACATGAGTATATAAGATAATCAAAATAATTTTTGTCAACGTTTAAGAGGGTTGACTTTTATTGACACCATGTCTAAAATATCCGCGCTTCAATAAGAAAACACGATTTTTTTACCTCCAAAAATATGTCTAATAAATCTCATTTTATAGCTCAAATAAAGGAAGAAGAAGATAAAGCGGCTGATATGCTGAAAAAGGTTGAGGATGAAAATAATAAACGTGTTATCAAGGCTACAGAAGAATCTGAAGACACGGTTCGTAAAATGGAAGATGCGACTCGCGTAATAGCTCAAGAAAAGTTAGAAAAAGCTAAAGAAGAAGCAAAAGAGGAGTATAAAAAAATAATTGTTGAGGGCGATAATTCTCGTCGTGATACTGTTGAAGGTGGAAAGACTAAATTATCTAAGGGGCAAAAGCATATTAGTGAGGCTTTTATGGAAATGTTTAGCTAATTTTGTTGTTAGTTGTTAGTCGTTAGTTTTTAGTTCAAATAACTAAAGACGAAAGACCAACGTCAAATTAATTTGTAACCCTCCTGCTACTATGGCGCTCGTGCCAATGCAAAAAATCAACCTATTTGTACACAAAAAAGACAAGCCAAAAGTCATGTCTTTTTTGCAGGAAAAAGGTGTTTTGCATGTAACCAATGCAGAAGCCAAAGAAGATGATCTTGAAATACTAGGATATGATGAGGAAACACATAGGCTTCAGTATAAGGTAGCTGAATTAGATTTTGCGGTTAATTTTTTGGCGAAATACGAAGAAAAAAAGAAAGGATTACAGGCTATGATAGATGGCACCTCTGTAAAAACTAATTCAAAAGAAATTGAGGAGCTAGTTAAAGGATATGAATTCCAAGAGGTGGTGGATAGATGTAAATCTGTTGAAGAAGAAATGGTTAGACTTTCAAATGAAGTAAAAGCTATTCATGTCACACAAGAAAGACTTCAGCCTTGGAGCCATTATAAAGCTCCACTTTCTACTCCTAGCGAAACTGAAAGCAGTGCTGTGGTTTTTTTGGTTATTCCTCTTAAAAATTGGGAAGAATTTAAGAACCAAGTTATTAATATATCTAAATTAGTAGTTATAGAATTAGATAATATAATTGGTGATACGGTTTACTGTGAAATAATCTGTGAAAAATCACTAGCTGGTGAAATCGAAGGTAAAGCGATTTCTATAAAAGGTGAAGTTGTTGAACTTCCTGAGCTTGAAGGAACTGTCGAAGAGGAGATGGAGAACATGGAGAATAGGTTGGGAAAGATTCAGGAAAGACAAAAACAACTTACACAAGCATCAGAAGAGTTGGCTAAAGACCTTAAGTCACTTCGAATTTCTTATGACTTTTATAATTGGAAATTAATTCAAAAAGAGGCACGTAAGAATTTTGTTTCTACGGAGTCAACTGTATTTATCTCCGGTTGGATGCCGAAGAAAGGGGTTGATACTCTTAAATCAGACTTGGAAAAAGTTACTACTAATTTTGAATTGGTTTCTATTGACCCAGAAGAGGGCGAAGATGCTCCGGTCCTTTTGCAAAACAAAGGAATAATGAAACCATTTGAATCAGTTACCAATATATATGGCTTACCTCTTCCAAATGAATTAGACCCTACTCCATTCCTTGCAATTTTCTTTATCGTGTTCTTTGGTTTGGCTTTAACAGATGCAGTCTATGGCCTGCTTATGTTTGCCATTATGTTTACTGTTCTTAGATATCTTAAAATTCCAAAACAATCTCAGGGGTTGCTCAGACTTTTGATGTATGCAGGGCTTGTAACATTCTTTGCCGGTGCGATTTTTGGTGGATGGGCAAGTTTAGATCCTAGTCAGGTTCCTGAATGGATGACCTCAACAGATGCTGATGGAAATCTAGTGTTTAAATTCCAGAAAATAAGCGCTATTACAAATCCAATGGCCGTTTTGATTCTGGCATTGGTACTTGGTTATGTTCAGGTGCTTACCGGTGTAATAATCAATTTTGTTCATAAATTCCGCACAGAAAGCAGAAAATACGCAATAATCGATCAATTCCCATGGGTGTTTATTCTCTTTGTAATCGGTTTGATGATTATGGTTGCTGCTGGAATTATTCCAGAAGTTCTTGGAACACCTATTAAGTATCTACTTTATGTTGCAATTGCCGGAATCGTACTAACTCAAGGTCGTGAAAAGAAAAACATAGTACTTAAGTTCTTATCCGGTGTACTTGGTTTATATGGTTTAGTTGGTTACCTTTCAGATGTTCTTTCTTATTCCCGTCTTCTTGCTCTTGGGCTTGCGACTAGTATTATAGGTCTTGCCGTAAACACAATAGCTGGAATGGTAAATGGTGTACCTTATATAGGTATAGTTCTTGCAATTATTGTTTTGATCGGTGGTCATATCTTTAATATAGGTATAAACGCTTTGGGTGCATTTATCCACTCAGGTCGTCTTCAGTTCGTTGAATTCTTCACTAAATTTTTAGAAGGTGGAGGACAGGCATTTAGGCCGTTACGTAAGGAATCTAAATTCGTTCGTGTTTCACACGACGAATAAATTTTCAATTTTTAATTTCCAATTTTAAATAAATTTATTAATTCTTAATTCTTAATTTACAAACTATATGGAAGAAGTTGTAACAAATCCATCTTTCTGGGGCTTAGCTCTAGCTATCGCTGGTGCTGCAATCGCTGTTGCTTTTGCTGGTGCTGGTTCATCAATCGGTGTAGGTGCCGCTGGTCAAGCAGGTGCTGGTGTAACCGCTGAAAAACCTGAACTTTTTGGTAAGGTTCTTATCCTAGAGGCTCTTCCTGCTACGCAGGGTATCTATGGTTTCTTGGTTGCTTTCCTTATTCTTATGTTCACTGGAATACTTGGTGGAGAACCAATGAATCTTACTATTGCACAAGGTGCATTAATTGGATTTGCTGGAGTTCCAGTAGGTCTTGCCGGTTACTGGTCTGGTACACACCAAGGTCGTGTATCTGCTGCTGGCATGGGTATGATTGCTAAAAACCCAGCTGACATGGGTAAGGCTATGGTACTTTCTGCGATGGTAGAAACATATGCCGTACTTGGATTCCTAGTAAGTGCGTTAATCGTATTTGCTATTCCATCATTCGCTTAATCATTCCGGTTGTGGGCCCAATTGTGAACCCGCTTCGCGTAGGCCCAATTGTGGTAATCTTATAATTTTTAATAATAAACAAGGATGGCTTTATCCGATATCATTCAAAAAATTAAAGACGAGTCTAATAAGAAGGCTGCTTTTATGAGGCAAGTTGCTGATGATGAAATTCAGAACATCAACAAAGAAGCTGTAAAAAAAGCTGATGCTAAAAAGCAGGAAATTGAAGAATCTGCAGATAAGAAGTGTCAGTCTGTTATTGAAAAAGCTAAGATTCTTGCCAAAATGGAAAGTGGCAGCACAATGCTTCGCGAAAAGCGTGAGGTTATTGATGCAGCTTATGCTGAGGTAGAAAAAGAATTCAATGCGCTTTCAGATCACGACTATGTCGCTTTAATTTCTAAAATGCTTAAAAGTGCTTCTACTACTCTATCTAAAGGAGATTTAATTGTTCCTAAAGATAAAAAGAAGCAGACTGAAGAAGCAGTTCAAAAAGCTGGTGCTCCTTATCACATAAAGGATGAAACTTCTGACTTTAAAGGCGGCTTCATTGTTCATACTTCAAAAATTGAGGTTAATCTCAGCTTTCCTTATTTAATAAACAAGATGATTCGTCCTAAGACTGAACTCGAAGTTGCTAAAATTCTTTTCGAT
>JAHIYT010000069.1 GCA_018814945.1 Patescibacteria group bacterium | reverse complement strand
TATTTCGCCTTCGATTTCAGCAAAATTGAGTGGTAAAAAATCTTCTACATAGTCCCTTCTATGGTACTCATACCATGCATCTACAGTGTCTACGTATTTTATAGCCATTTCTACCCCTGCCTCGTCAGTAAAATCGGTTTCGCCAGGCCTTCTGGCTAGCAAGCAATCACTTTTTGCAAAGCTGTCGTCATCATTTTCCTGTTTTACTATAAATTCATAATCAAATTTTCCAAAATAATCTCTGTATACACCAACCTCTCTTTCGAATACCTCAACATGAATTGGTTTTTCGAATGACCTTCGGCATAACACCTTTCCAAATTCCTCACCATTGTAATCAGAAAGTGCTTCAGTGGTATTTGCCAGCCAATAATGAGGGAATAATTGGACCCCATCATATCTTTTTATTGAATATAAAAATTGGTAGATGCCTTCTTTGGCGCGCCTGCTCGAATAGGTCGAGTATCCCACTTGCTCTGTCATGCCAACTGGACCAGGTCCAAGACTGCCATATGTTCCAGTCCCGGTTTTTGCAACCAGATTTTTTCTTCCATCAATTGTAACCCAATAAAATTCATAGGCATTATCTCGTTCTTCTCCGGAATAGAATGTTCCAATATATTCAAAATCTTTTCTTTTAGGCTTAAATCTTCCTTCATCTG
The DNA here is from genome assembly GCA_018814945.1 of Patescibacteria group bacterium. Taxonomy (GTDB): domain Bacteria; phylum Patescibacteriota; class Gracilibacteria; order UM-FILTER-43-11; family UM-FILTER-43-11; genus JAHIYT01. Next base: position 1,771 of record JAHIYT010000069.1, on the reverse strand, counting down.
TAATACCTCTTTCCTCTTTGTCATCAACTTCTAAGCTTTCGTCGGAATCAAGTAATGCCTGAAAATCATCCATATACTCATATAACTCTTGATAAGGCCTTCCTGGTACTACCCCCTTGCTCTTAAAATACAAATCATTTTCTTGAACAAAAGAATCTTCAATATCTACTCTTACAAAAGTGTTTCCACCATAAATTGTGCTTATTCTTCGTTTATTGTCTAAAAAATGCTTTTGTAAAAATGGTTTTATATCCTCTAGCATCTCATCAGATAAATTATATCTATGACCAATGTCAACTAGGGCCTCATTCACAATTTCATTAAATTCTGAAACATTCCACTCTTTTGATAATTCGGAGCCAAATCCTCCACCTCGATGCATTGTTATATTTTTTAGTTCCCCCTCCAAATCACTTTCGACTAAAGCGTCTGCCTCTTCCTGCTTCCTATGTTCATCATATCTACCAAGTAAATATGCGGCCCCAAGAGATGCTAGTAATAAAGCTAGAATTATTCCAATTCTGGATCTGGCCACTACTGCTCTTCTCTGGAGTTCATAGTAATTTTCTGCGGTTTTTAAATGCATTGTTTCAAATCTACAACCTTGCATTGCCTCAAAAAGTGGTTCCAGTTCATTGATATTTTTATAACCACCTTCTTTTCCCTGAATAATCTTTCTGATTATAAGGTCATATTTTTGCTGTCGTTCTGCACCGCCATGTATATAACGACCATTTTTAATATCAGCAAGCCTCATCGCGATTTCAGCGATTCCGTAATGTGAAGCTGATGGAATATCGGCTTCTTTTATATGCTCGGGGACTGTGTGCTCCACAGCACCTTTAAAACGATCGTCTTTCTCAAATGCCTGATGAAGTATTTTAGTGAACATTAGAGAGTCAGGATTATAAACTCTAAAAGCCAAATTCTTAGAAGTGTTAGCCATAACTCTAAATACGCTATGATCATTAATCCTTTTTGCTATCTCCCAAACATCATCAAGTTCTTCACTTAAACCATTCATTGCTTTTGGAAAATCAACTGTTCCCGTTTCCGTATCTATATTTTCACGAAGAATCTGATATAAAAGCGCATGCGCGGTATGCTCTGAAAATTCCAAAACTTCTAAATGATCACTGTCCTTTTTAAATCTTTTCCATGCAATTTTGTGAATTAAATCCCTTTGCTCTTCTAGAGTTAATGCTCCTTTAATATCCTGAGGACCATTAAAAAGTTCACTCAAACTTCTCCCAATAATAATTTGTGCCTTCTCTCCTTCTTCGAGATTCTGGAACATGTTATCTAGAGCAGCTGTAATAAATTCACGTGTGTATAGGGGGTTATCACCATTTCTTTTTGGAAACATTTTTCCAATGTAAAAAGCGTGGTTTTCTGAACTTAAGCGCTCTTCCTGTACCTCTTTATTGCCTTGTACTTGTACTTTTCGAGAAACGTATTTAACCTCGCTAGACGGGCGTGAAAGAGCGTCCTTCAGTGTCTCTGAAGGAATACGTAATTTGTCTGGCCTGTAATGAGCGGGAGTTTTTGGCAAGGGCTACTTAATTACATGGCTTTAAAGTTTACACACATTTAAGGTTTTTGTCAATCTGTAAAAAACACGTAAAAAGCTCTGTAATAAGAGCTTTGTGGTGCTCGGGAGAGGACTGTGCTTTCGCAATTTATGAATAATGAACAGAGGATTGTTGATTTATGATTTGATCTGATACACGTATTACTACTTCAAAAATAAAAAATCGTTAATCTTTATTCG
>JAHIYT010000068.1 GCA_018814945.1 Patescibacteria group bacterium | reverse complement strand
TGTAACTGGAGTAGTTCCATCTGGTGCAAGCGAAAGTGGGCTTACATACAACTGGTTGATCACCGGAGCCACACTCTGGTAAACATCATTAGTAACTAAAATACTAACCGTTCCATAAGCTATATCTCCATCTTTATTTACTTCAACAGGGAGTTCATAAGGAGTTTCAGAGGTAGGAACTGTTGCAGGAATTGTAAGTTGATATTTATACCATTGTTTATCCGAAGGCTGAACTCCATCATCTTCCTCCATTTGCTGTGTACTAGATCCATCGAGATCGGAAAGGTCAACAATTACAGTATCTATGTCGGAAAGACCAATTGGATCTTCCACAAGTACCCAAAGGGTTGTAGTTGTTATCCCGTCATTCGGAACCTCGTATGGAACAGCCTGAGATTCTTCGGAAAGAACTTGCATCTCAGTTATCGAACTGCTTACAACCAATGCATTTGCGACCTCTTGAGAACCGCTTGCACTGTTTATTAATTCTAAATCATAAGTTCCAGACGGAAAATCAACTGGAATAGTAAATGTTAAGGAGCTAGCAGATTGACTCGAAATGGTTACTTCTGTGTTTCCAACATTAACTGTAACTATTGTGTCTAAATTCTGGCCGGAAAGAACCACTTCAGTTTCAACGTCATTTGTAATAATACTTGGATTAATGTTAGTTACGGTAGCTACAGGTTGTTGAAAACCAAAGAAGTTTGGAATTGCAGCATTGCCAAGTAGTAATCCACCAGCATCTTCAACACCATCTAATACTACAAAGTAATTAACACCGGAACCTTGTACGCTTGTTTCCAGTTCAAATGAATTACCATCTATTTGATTAATATCTGTAACCGTTAACTGCGTTAAAGTATTAGGAGTAATAGCATCACTTAAAGTGTAAATATCTATATTAACAGGAGTCATTGTAGTTGCATCAACATCAGCAGAGAAATTTAAATCTACTGTTGTACTGGAAGTAGAAGTTACACTTGATATAACAACTTCACTACCAACTGCAGCGGTTCCATAACCACCAAATACTACAGCCGTCTTTTTAAGTGCATTAGCATCTTGATATTCATAAATATAATCAGAAGCCTCACCAGCATTTACATAATAAACTTGCCCAGCGGAAAGAGTACCTGTATCCAAACATACACTTTGGAAATCACCTTGAACGTCAACATTAGAAGCTCCAATAGCAGTTCCTGATGAATTATATACTTCAAATTGTGCATCGTTTACAGTAAGCTCATCGATATTATCAGAGAAATCAACACATGCTTCTGCGCTTGCAGTAGCTTCTGCGCTCACCGCCTCCAAATCCTGATCAATTACAAATTCTTGAACGATAATTGGAACAAGGTCAGCAGCATTCTCCTTGATATAAGCAATATAGTGCTTGTTTGGAACTAGTGAGTTAGTGAATACAATCTCAAGATCACCTGTAGCAGTACTTATAGAACTAATAGCCTGATTTACCTTGCTATTGATTGTTTGATAATAAAATACAGAAATATCACCGATTGCAACTTGATCTAGATCATATTCACCTTCTCCTAGGGTAACAATATTTCTTTCTGTAGCGTACAAAGATCCAGACCCATACCCTGTATCATCATGATCATATCCCCAGAATGTAATTGTCTTGTAAGCCTCATCAGTCAACACTTTATTACTGGTAGTATTTACTATATTTGTTGTCGCTGAAACACTGAATGTATAATTTTTAGTAGAATCAGCCAAATAAACACCACCAACATCTACCATAGTAAGCGTTGAGCCGGAAATAGATGAATCAAACATAGTATCTACAGTGCCAAGCGCTATAGAGCTACCTGTTTCATACAAATGTCCGTAATAACTAAAGGAGTCTGACTCCTCAATATTTTCATCAAAATTAACGGTCAATGTGTAATCACCCGTATCTTCTGTTAAAGAAGAACTGATGATACGTGGACCATTTTTATAACCATTAAAAGCAACCATATTAATACCAAGGTCAGCATTGTCGCTGTTTCTTAAAATTTCTCCAGTAGCTTTTAATAGATATGTGTCTCTTTTAATAAAATTATAATCATTACTAATAGTAAGAGTTACTTGGTTGCCCGTAACAGAAGCTACATTACTAATAGTAACTGATGTACCACCGGTAACATCTTTCAATTCAAAATCACTAACGGTTACAGAGGCCGCTTTAACATCATCTGTAAATGTAACGACAACTTGATTATAGCTACCAGTAGGTACGTCTGCACTTTCCATTCCAAAATCACTAAGTTCACCAGTTGTTTGACCATATCCAGCAAACATTACTGAATCGAATGCAGAATTAACCTCTCCTTGAGAGTTACCGGTAACGGAATTAACAGTTAAAACACAACCGTCACCTGCAGTTTGAGATGTGGTTGATAAAACTACAGCTTTCTGCCCATAGCCATGTATGCTACCAAGATCAACATTTGAAACACCAAGTACACCGGCGAGATTACATGTAACATCATAATAAGTTGTATTATCATAATCAGCTAAATAATCAGAAAAGTTTACGAGAATACTATTACTATCAAGTGCCTGAGCATTTAGTACTTTTAATTCATTTTGGCTTTCAACAGTAATTGTTCCAGCCTGCATTGTTCCGACACTTACAGATGTAATACCATTTAATACAGCCAGATCTTCAATTCCAAGATCGATTTCCTGACCCGCAGAAACACCTGGATCTATTTGAAGAGCTAACTTAAATAATGTTGGGTGTGAATGTGCAACAAGAGGATTGATGTAATAATCACCATCCGGAACATTACACTGATTATTTGGGGTGTCCCATACACAACTATCTGCCTCACAAACAGCCTGATTACCAACACCGTCATGAGTAGAACAATCAACTGGAAATGTATTTTCAATAGTTTCAGCAGTATCAAAAATAACTGTAACGCTTAGATTTCCACTACCATCATCATTAGCCATACTAAAGGCAGCACCCTGGAAAACGGTATCATCATCAAATACAACAGGATCTGAATCGAATATCAATGCATCAATTGGATCATAAGTAAGAGTAAATGTAACAGCATCCAATTCAGCAAGTTCATCTTTTGTTTTAATCGCAATGTCTCCTGTTTCACCTATACCACCTTCGTAGGAAGGAATATATAGCTTAGTTGCAGAAGTAGGTACTCCCCCACCAGTTTCTTCGGTGATAGATGCGCGGAAAAGACCAGGACTCATGTAGGCAAATATAGCTATAATAACTACAAACAGTGATGCAAAGATGCCGATGAGAATTTTATTTCTCTTTTTTCGACTTTCCTGTACATAAGTCTGCAAGTTATCAGTCTGCCCCACTTGTGGAGTTTCCATTACGTTTTGATTTAAATTTTCGTTTTCCATCTTTTTAAGATTAGATTTTTGTTTTTTAAAGTTTTGATTTTTTAACTAGCAATTGTTTGAAATAAAATAATTACATCAACCATTGTTATATTTCCATCACCATTCACATCAGAAGCCTCTAACTGAGAAGCTGTACCAGTGATAGTCCCACTTGCGATTTGGAACAAGTAAATAACGTCGACCATATTAAGGTCTCCATCACCATTCACATCACCTGATGCAACTTCACCTATATATATAGGTAGGTCATATCCATATGAATGTGAATTCGTATCTGTAACTGTGATACTTATATAATAGTTACCATCGTATAAAGATGCACTTTCTGGTATCTGAACCGGAATTGTATAAATACGGTAATAAGGTGCCGCTGACTCACCCTCATCCCCTTCTTCTTCAACCACTATGTCTAAGATATCGGTAAATGCAGTACTGTCAAAAATAACGAGTGGATCATCAGCATCAACTATCTTAATGTTAATATCCTGAATATCAGCAATACTATCGACATCAGAAACTTTCATTTCTAATTCAACCTGGCTACCTTCTGTAATTGAACCAACACCTATTCTATATAAATAATCAATAACAGGACCAGATGCCACAGTTATATATAAGGTATTACTAGTTGCTACAGAAGAATCTGGATTTGTGAACTGGGCAACAACGGTAGAAGTACCACTTATCTCACCAAATTCAAGTAAACCAGTATCAAGTGAAGATTGTTCTAAATAATTAACTGGAGTATTAACCCAAGTTACATCTGTTGGATTTAGCCTTTCTGTTTTACCACTTGTATATTCTGCAATAACCATTAATGCATAAGTTTCTTCAGGCGGAAGATCAATTCCACTTCCAAAATTAGGAACTATTGTAAGGTCATCTGTATTTGCGGTAGTAGAGATATCTACCATTCCATTTTCGTCGTCACTGTCCGGTTCAAGAACTAAGATTCCTGGGTAACCAGGCACTGTAGAAACTTGAACTAAATCTAGACCAGAAGCCACATTAACCTCAGATTCAATCTTAAGTTGGACACTGTCTATCGGACCAGTTGTAATAGCTTCGACTTCTGCTAAATCGTTTACATAGGTTCCACTTGGAAGTTCGATATCAATATCATAACCTTCAACCGTAAGTGTATGACCGGTAACATCAGAATTGTGAACTATCAAAAGCACGCTTTCATAACCCGCTTCAATTTCTTCTGCAGTAAGCTCATCTTGAGTTGCTTCATCCAAAGAAATTGTAAGTCCTGTAATTTCATCTACAGTAACCGAAAATATTTCTGATTCGACAGTTCCGATTTCTGCCTCACCAGTATCGTACTGAGCTGTAACATTAGTATTACCAGCACCAATTGCGGTAAGAATACCTGTGCTATCTACTGTAGCAACAGTTTCATCACTGCTAAACCATTCAATGCCTGCCTCCGCTGTTACATTTTGGTCTTCAAATACTTCACCCATTGTATTACCAAGGAAAGCATTAATTTGAATTTGATCATCTACTTGTAAATATTCACCTTGAGTGTAGTCATCAGAGCTAAGTTCAACTGTCATACCAAGTACATCAATGTCGAGTACAACTACACAGCTGTTACTATCGGTAATTGTTAGTGTACTTTCACCTTCACGCTTAGCGTAAGCATATGCGTAATTGGTTATGGAATCATCAACAAGTTGTACAGTATTAACAACCTCTCCAAGTTCTAGTAAACCAGAATCTAATGGTGAAGTTATAGATGCGGCAAGAAGAGCAGACTCTGTTATAGTTTGAAGAACCGGTATAGCGGTAATATTTCCAGAAATATTTTCTAGCGGAAGAGAAACACTTCCATATAAACTTCCAGTCGCATCACCAGAAGCAGTTCCAGTGAAATCTCCAACTATTTCAGAATCATCAAAAGTTACAGACATAGATGTTTGTTCAAAATTCCATGTACCTGAACCATAAAGAACTCCAGATAATTGGTCATACTCGATATCTATATCGACATCATCAGTACCAAAATCAACTACTGCAATTCCATCGGTTGGCGCAGCGCAATCTAAAGGAAGAGTTACTGATACCTCACAAGAGTTATTTATAAGTACAGGCGTAGGGTCATCACTCCATTCTTCAAAACATTCATCAACACTATAAGCAGCTGTTCCGCCACAAAGCACACCAGCGTCGTAAGTTTGAGGTGCCAATTGAACAGCCCCTTCTGCAGCTTCTTCAGCCTCAGAAAGCGAAACAACTTCTAAAACGCTAGGATCAAAACTGTTCCATTCAATAACACCAACTCCACCAGAAAGATAAATAGTACCACTATCACCTTCTGTCATTGTGCTGTCTAGAGCAAGTGGTTGAGTAAGAATACCTTCTGCATCAGGGGAACTCGCATTAGAACCACCAGTAAAACAAGGTATTTGAAAAATATCATCTATTGTACATAAATACTCGGTATTTACCTGTGCACCCAATTCTTTAGTAATCAAACCAATAAGTCCTCCACCATATAAACTCGCATAAAAAGGTGAATCAAGACCAAGTAAATCGTTAAATACATATGCAAAATTTTCTGCGGTTTCACTCTGATCAGCAACATCTTCTCTTACGCTAATCTCGTAATCACCAGTACCAGAGCTATACGTAATTTCAGCATCATCAACCAATGTTTCATCCAAATTTATAATAATTTGGAATATCTTTGCTGCGGGGTCTGATGCTATATTACGATTGAAAACTATTGTCTCAAGATCATCTGAAAAATCAAGTATACCACCATTAGGTAAACTATATCCTGGCTCTGGTAAATTTGCAGGATCTCCTGTATAAATACCTGTACCAGTTCCTTCAATTAATATTGCTTGTAATCCAGAACAGTCGGAAGGAGAAAGAATCTCTAATGTTGCACCATTTACATGAGCACCAGGATTACTAGCTAGAGATATAATTAGATGAAAAGGAGCTGTGCCAGTAGGTACTGTAATTTCATTACCAGTTATAGAAACTCCATCAGTACTACATTGCACTGAATCCAAACACTGAATAATAACGAAGGATGAAGCTATGTCACCACCATCTAATTCTCCATCTACATACCCCAGCCCCTCAGCTAACGTAGTAAAATCAACCCAAAGTGAATTGATTGTTACAACATTGTTTACCGGAGCAACTTGTGGGCTTGGATCTGCAAATTCAACAGCTACGATATAACTCTCATTCGCACCATCCAAAATACTTCCCTTTAGAAGTTGTTTGTTAGTCGACATGTAGTATGCCGCTCCGCCAATTAGTACGGCGAGCAATATTAGCAATGTTGTTTTAAGTGTCTTATTCATAATAATGAAATTATTTTTTCAATTTTTTAAACAGGCAAAATTTCAAGAACTTTTAGAGCCAGCATTAAGCCAAGACTCATAGAAAGTGCTTCTTCTAACAAATGGAAGTTGATGTGGCGAACCACTGGAAGATGATTCCATCTTCGAGACCAATATTCCAATTTGCTTTTGTGTAATAGTTTTGCTTTTTGAAGCATTTCAATTAATTCCTTGCGAGCATGCTTACCCCATTTTGCAGAATTCTGTTCTACGACTACGTAGCGAATTGTTGCAAAGGAGATTAGCGTTACAAAGTAAATTGAAAGTGCTACGGCAAAAGTTCCTGCAAACCAGTAAACTAATGCTGTACCAACAAAGGCTAGAAGCAAAGCAATGCGAGATTGAGTTCTGCCGATGTAATCCTCTCTTTGTTTGTAATAAATTTTTACAAGTGAATGAAAAAGATAAGCCAAACTTGCAATTAGCGGAACACCGTAATTAACAGGCTGGCTAAGCATGTTAAAACTAAATACATTCCATGAACCGCGTAGAAGTACTGGAGCTTGAACTAACAAGTTAAGACCCCAGAGAGTCATAAGAAAAAGTGCAAGCTGAACAACTACAAGAACTGCACCTCTTGCATGAATCTTTTCATTCACTGCATAAAGTAATTCTAATTCGTGCTTATTTTTACTAGGCTTAATTTCACCACTATTGAATCTGTCTACAAGCTTCTTGTGAAACAGGTGAATCTTTTTTTGCTTAAGCTGAATGTTCACACTTGGATACAAAAGTACTAGTTCAACAATCAAAGCCAGAACAACAATTGAAATCAAAATGTTACTAGAAAAAATTGTCATCAGTGCGTTTATGAGAGTTGCAAAAAAGCTTGCCACTTTTGCCTGAAGGCCAGTATAGATAACTGGAGAAATTTCGGTAGGAGCAACAAGGTGTGTTAGAAAGTTCTGCTGTGTAGCGGTACTAAGACTGCCTTGTATAAAGGCCAGATAAAGGCTGGCAACAAACAATGTGAGAGTAGTAAAAATTAAGCTTGGTTTTTTCATTTTGTTGTATTTTGGTTTTTAAAAGTTTTTTAAATCCTTATATTATATCAAATTTTGACCTTTTTTTCAATATCCTTGGCCTTGACCCAAACCAGATTTAATGGTGTTGGAAAATTAGTAGTTAACAATGCCAAATAGAGCAAATTTTATAATGTCAACCCGAGCAAAATAAAAATACTAAAAATCTCATAAGAATGCGGTGCACTTTTCGAAGACGGATAAATTTGACATCTAACAATTTCATGATAAGGACAATCTGACTTATTTAAAGCAGATAATCGGTGACAATGAAAAGCGAGAGATGACAAAATTACATAATAAAAATCCGCGAACTCTCA
>JAHIYT010000067.1 GCA_018814945.1 Patescibacteria group bacterium | reverse complement strand
AGTTTTGGCAAACACAGATGCTTATGACTATTTTCAAGATAAGGGCTTTCTAGTATCTGAAAATTATTGGGAATTCCAACCAGAAAAATTAGTCACTAATGCGGAATTTTTAAAACTGGCCCTACTTGCATTCGGTACATCTCAGTCTGAAATCGATGGATGCAACTCTCTCTATTTCCATGATGTAAAAAGTAGTGATTGGTTTGCCCCACACGTTTGCACAGCCAAAGAAAAAGGTTACTTAGAGAGCTCAGGTAAAGTTTTTAGACCACATTCTTCAGTTACATGGCTGGAGGCTATTCAGTTAGTAGCAAAAATTCTGGATGAGGAAATTAAAGAAAACCAGCTATCAAAAATCAGCAACCTGCTTTCAAAAAAAATTACAAGAAAACATGCAATTGGACTCCTTTATGTAGCCTTTAGTCGAATTGAAGAGCAGGTCGAAGAAGATAAAGAAGAGCCGACTGAAGAAAAGGAAGAAGAAATGACTCAGGAGAGAAAAAATCAACTAGCGGCTATTGCCCGCACACAACCTGGCACCGGTGGCGGTGGAGGTGGTGGTGGAGCACCTGCTCCTGTTCCGACCCCAAATCCTGCATTTCAACATAATCCCAACCTCCCAACATCTAACTCTCGTGGATTATGGGTATGGGGACATTGGCCAAATCTAAAAAATAATCCAACTGCTCAAGAAGAATTCTTCAATTTTTTGGCAGCACCACACGGAAATGCCGCTTACGCAATTGACCGTATTTTTCTTTCCGGTGGTGGTGCGATGGATTTTGAAAGTGAAACTGACATTCAGGCAATGAGAGATTTTATCACTCTCGCATCACAAAACAATATTGCTGTTGAATATCTTTCAGGCGATGCAAATTGGGTAATAACCGGCAACACCGATAACGCATTAATAAGATGCCAGAATGCCATCGATTTCAACCTATCTACACTAGAAACAAACGATGATTTCGCCGGTGTTCACTTCGATATAGAGCCACACACACTCGGTCCCGAATGGAGTCAAAATAATGGTGAGGGTAGTGACGATTACAATGACGAATTCCAAAATAATTTCATTTCCATAATGAGAGATTGTGAGTCAATGATAGTTGAAAATGAACAAAACTTATCTCTTACGGCTGCAATTCCAGCGTGGTATGAGTCAATTGTTGGAGATCTATGGAACCCCCTAACTTCCAGTGATTCATCACTCGACTATATCGCAATAATGAATTACACAGATGACCAGAATACGTTCATTAATATTGCACAAAATGATCTGGGTAACACCTCAATACCACTAATGTTTGGGGCTGAAACAAATGAAAATGACGACCCTTCAATAACTTTCTTTGAAGAAGGATATTTGGAAATGGAAAATGTTTTCACCAATGCAAATTCCCAATTTGATGGCAATGGAAACTTCGCAGGTTTTGCGATTCACTACTACACTCCATATACGACAATGATTGATGAACTACCTCAAATGTCACCATCCGACTGCTACACGCCAGTTATTCCAATCAACGGCCTACTAAACCAAACTCGTGTTTGGCCAATGACAATCGGATTGGTACCAGATATTATGAGTTCACCCTTTGGATCAAGACTTCAAGCTTCTATGGGATACATATACGATTTCCACCGCGGAGTCGACATTCCTGCTACTACAGGCACTCCAGTTTACGCAGTAGCAGATGGAACTGTTACAACTCTTTATGTAGAAGGTGAGCCGGGTAGTCCTTACCCAAGTGGCGGTACAGTAGTTGGAATCCGACACGAGGATAATGGCACTTATTATTCACTCTACATGCATTTAGATTCCTTCAGCGTCGTTCAGGATCAAGTTGTAGTCAAAGGTGAGCAAATTGGTCTTAGTGGTGCAACAGGGATAACTGATTTCGAGCATCTTCATTTCGAAATTCGTGAAAACACCATTCTTTCCGAAACAGAACCACACATTAATCCATTCAACTATCTTCCATATAACAACACCACTACTCATACAATCGAGATAGTAAGTCCGGAACTAATTGACCCGCTAAATCCTACAATTCAAACTCACATTGTTGCACCTCGTGCTGAGCTTGATATAAATAAGGTAAAAATTTCCATTTATGACTCTCAGTGCAATCTTCTCGAAGAAAAAGAAGTAGATTTCAATGAAAGAAACAATTGTGGGTCAGATCTTGCAATTGAAAATAGCGTCGAACTATCTCCAGCTCAGTTCAATACAGATAGTACTGACTATCAACTAGACGTAATATTCTCATCTCTAACAGGGGATAGCACCTTGTTAATCGTTACAGAAGCTACAGACATCTCCGGTAATACAGTATATGCAGAAGCTACAGTTGAATAATCAACCCAAACCCTACCGATCTATATTAGACCAGCTGGCGTCACTAAATGGATGTGGGATTCTTTTTCAGGCTATAAAAAAACCGCAGCAAGCGCGGTCATAAATTTGTTGTGAGATTGACTACCAGCTTCTTCTTTAAGGTTAATACCTTCGAAAATTGGCTGATCTTCCCGATCAATGACATATTCCAGAGCGGATTCCGTCATTTGATCGACCTTTTCTAGCTCCATCTTGGTTATTAAACCAAGTGCATAGAAAAGGGATCTATTGTCCTTTACAAGCTGTAAACGACCTAAAAAATCCCTGCCATCCCAATGGGTGACAATTCCTGCTCCCGCTGATTTAGTTCTGCGAGGAGACATTTGTTTTTATTTTTGTTAACTAAATCATATCATTATACCATTTTTCTGTCAAAATTTCAATAGCACACAACTCAGATTTCGGATTGTGAGGCTTTTTTGTTTTCGATATACTTCACATGAACTTAAAACAAAATCCAATGAATGTAAGCGTAAATTTCTGTGGAATAGACTTCCCAAATCCAACGGTCATTGCATCTGGCTATCTTGGTGTAACTGGTGCGAGTTTAGCGAATTGTGTCCGAAATGGAGCAGGTGGCGTTACGGGTAAAACACTATTTATGGATCCACGCCCTGGCCACCCAAACCCAACAATACTCACATTCCCAGGTGGCTTAATCAATGCAGTAGGTCTATGCGGAGAAGGAATAAGAAAAGCAAAGCATGAATTTGAAAAATACAGAGAGTTAGCTCCTGAAAATCCAATAATTGGCAGCATCGGTGGCAAAAATTTGAAAGAGCTCGTAGAAGTCGCAGAAATTATGAATACCTATCCGGTAGATATGCTTGAACTCAACTTCTCATGCCCGAATGTAGATGACGAGATGGGTAGACCAATTGCCTGCGACCCAAGCATGACAGCAGAGGCAACTAAGGCAATTCGCAAAGTTGTTACAAAACCAATTTCCGTAAAGCTTTCACCAAATGTTCCAAATATTGGTCTTATAGCCAAAACTGCGGAGGCTGCTGGAGCTGATGCTATCACAGCAGTAAATACAATGGGTCCGGGAATGCTAATCGATCCAAAACTTCGTCGTCCAATTCTTGCAAATAAAGTTGGCGGTGTTTCAGGTCAGGCGCTAAAACCAATCGCTGTCCGATGCGTATATGATGTTTATAAAGCAGTTCAAATTCCAATAATCGCAACCGGTGGAATCACAAATGGTCGTGATGCGCTTGAAATGATTCTTGCCGGAGGAAGCTTACTTGGAATAGGCTCCGCATTGCTTAGCCACGACATGGCTTGCTTTACTATGATCGTCGACAAAATCCGTGACTATATGAAAGAAGAGGGATTTACCGATATTTCTGAGCTCGTAGGACTAGCCCATGAAATATAATTTACAATTTTAAATTTTAAATTTTAAAACATTGAAATTTGAGATTTGTTTGTAAATTGAAAATTGTAAATTTAAAATTAATTTATTATGACTCCACTAGTTCTCACAGTAAAAGATGTAATAGAAGAAGGACCACTCGTAAAAACTTATGTTTTTCAACACGGTCTTCGCTCTAAACCAGGTCAATTCGTTATGGTTTGGCTACCTGGAGTAGACGAAATTCCGATGTCCATTGGTTGGGAAACTGACACTGAATTTCACCTTACCATCGCAGAAGCAGGTGACTGTACCAAAGCAATTCACGAAACTGTGAAACCCGGAGATAAACTTGGAATCCGCGGGCCATATGGTAATCCATTCACATATAAAGACTACAAAAAAATAATTCTTGTCGGAGGTGGCTGTGGAACACCACCAATGCTAAACCTTGCACAGAAAGCTACAAAAGATGGGCTAGATGTAACCATATTACTCGGTGGGAGAACAGATAAGCACTTACTCTTTGAAGAGAAGTTTAAATCTCTTGGTTGCAAGGTCCATGTAGCAACAGATGATGGAAGCAAAGGGCATCACGGTTATGTAACAGACATCCTCGAAAAAGAATTAGAAAAAAATCAGTACGACTGTGTTTATACCTGCGGGCCAGAATTAATGATGCAAATAGTTGTAAAACTCGCACAAGATTTTAACTCATGTTGTCAGGTTAGTTTGGAGCGTTATATGAAATGTGGCTTCGGAATTTGTGGGCAATGTTGTATGGACAACTCCGGCCTCCGAATTTGTAAAGAAGGCCCTGTACTGGATGGTAAACGCGCACTGGAGCATCCAGAATTCGGAAAATACAAGCGCAATGCAGCTGGTGAAATGGAAGGCTTTGATGGATGTAAAATTAATTAATCTGTAATCCCAAGCAGATCTTCATCCACTCTCGTGCGAACATTGTGTATAAATAGATTCGCTTCCTGCTCTTTTTCAGGTGTAGTGGCTCTTTCAGCCAATTGGCGTCTGACAGCCTGGAGAAGGTTATCTAAATCCCTAGCAAAAAATCGACCGATCGGAAGGATTCTGCAAATACTTCTAACAACCTGCTGATTTCCATCTAGTATTTCGGCTTCTTCCTGCATTATCCTATTAAGTTCTGCCAACTCTATTTTTGGAGGAAGTAAAGGGGGCATATTTTTTATATTAATTTTATTTGACTCCAAAATACACCTATCAATATTTTTTTCAAGATTTAGAATATGCTATAATCTAATCACATTAAAAACTAACCTCCAATATCATGACTGGTGGAAAAAAAGGTGGCGGCGGATGCTGCGGCGGATGCGATTGCGGCAAATAAGCACCACACAAAAAAGCTCTCCTCTAAAATAATAGATGGAGGGTTTTTTAATTCATGATTTTAGGATTTTTCTTGATCAAAGGAACTATCAAAAAAGGGAAGATGATAGTGGTAATCAAAGTCATCATAATTAAACCGGAATAAATTTCTATTGGTATAAGATTTGTACGAAAGGCAATGAGTGCTAAGGCAAGTTCAATAGCACCTCGACTATTCATTGCACATCCTACTATATATAATTTTTTCCAATTTAATTTTGTAAATGGTTTTGATAGAAAGGTCCCAATAAATTTTCCCAAAAAAGCGATTGATATAATAATTATCAATATTTTTGGGTTTACCCATAAAGCACTAGGATCAAAATTTAACCCCATTGAGACAAAGAAAAATGGAATCACAAAAATAAATAGATATTTT
>JAHIYT010000066.1 GCA_018814945.1 Patescibacteria group bacterium | reverse complement strand
TTTGGATAACCAGCGACAACAAGGAAATTTATGACATCAAAAACAATCTGCCTTTTTGGTCAGATAATCTCATTACCGCTCTAGATAACCTATTTATCGATGAGCAGGGAGATTATCGTATTACAGAAACAATCACAGGTATTCATAAAAAGAAGAACAGGTTCTACCTACTTAATGGCAAAGACCTTAACACCCCAATGCCGACATATGAGGAAATAGAAGAGGGTGGGGTTGTTATAGAAGAGGGCGAGGATATGCGCACGGTAGAATTTTTCAATAAATTAATACAAATGGGTTATCAACCCAGTATGGACGTGACTCTGCATAAGGGGGAATATAGAAGGTCTGGTGGGGTTGTTAATATTTTTCCACCGAACGGGGAGGCAACAATTAAAATCGAAGTAGATTACGATAGAATCACTGGTATTTGGGAATACAACCAAGAAACAAAACAGCTAGGCAAATCACTTAAAAAAGTCGATTTTCTACCAATTAGTGTACCCGTAGGAAATGGAGTATTTGTTGACCATATCACAAAAAATGATTTGGTAATTGTTGATGATATTGATGAGCAAACAGAAAAATTTGAAAATATTGTAAACAAGCTGGATGCCAACAAGCTGTATTTCACAGCATTCCCAAAAAGCGACGAAATATTCTTTCATCTCAGATACCTGTCAGTTTTAAAATATTACAACATATTCGACTTACTAAATGACCTAAGGGACAAAATACAAAGGGGCTGGCAGGTCAACATCCTCACAAAGAGGGTAAAAGAAATAAGTAATATATTTATTGAAGAAAAAATTAAATTCTCCCTCAAAGGCGACCCCAACATCCCTATAACATTAATCGACGCAAAAGATCTAGAAAACGTACCCACCTCTTTTCAAAACCCCCAAACAAACATCCAGCTACTCACAGATAAAGAAATTTTTAACTTAAAAAGAGAGGCAAAAAGTCAGGGGGCACAGAAGATCAATCTAGATTTTCTAACAGGATTAAAAGTCGGTGATTTAGTAGTGCACATGGATCATGGTATTGGTCGGTTCTTGGGTGTAGTACCAAAAACTATCGACGAAATTCATCGCGAATATCTTGAGATTGCATATGCAGAAAATGATCGTTTATTTATTCCAATTGACCAAGCAGACAAGATTAGTAAATACGTTGGCGGTGAAGATAACGAACCTCAACTAAGTAGATTAGGTGCGGTTGAATGGAAAACAGTCAGCCAAAAGATCAAGAAAGAGACACAAAGAATTGCAAAAGAGCTCCTACAACTCTATGCACAAAGAGCACAAGTTAAAGGGCATAATTATGGTAAGGATACCGATGACCAAAAGAGATTTGATGCAGAATTCCCATACGAAGAAACGCCGGGGCAAATGAAAGCAATTCTAGATGTTAAAGCAGATATGGAGTCTGACCAACCAATGGATAGGCTTGTTTGTGGTGATGTAGGGTTTGGTAAAACAGAGGTTGCAATGCGTGCCGCTTTTAAGGCAGTACAGGGCGGTAAGCAGGTGGCATTTATATCTCCAATTACCATTCTAGCTGACCAACACTACAAATCATTCCAAAAAAGAGCAAAAGGTTTCGACATCAGAGTAGAAATGCTTAGCCGGTTCCGCACATCAAGAGAGCTAAAGGATACTTTGGAACGGCTTAGAAAAGGTGATGTGGACATAGTTATCGGTACACACCGCTTAATTCAAGATGATGTAAAATTCTTCAATCTTGGCCTTGTTATTATCGATGAGGAACAGAGATTCGGCGTGAAACAAAAAGAAAAATTTAAGAAAATTAGAAGTCAGGTCGACATTTTAACTCTCACCGCTACACCAATTCCACGAACATTAAATCTTGCTTTAAATAAATTCAGAGACATTTCAACAATTACAACGCCACCACCAGGTCGTCTACCAATTGTTACAGAGGTGCGCAGATACGGCGATAATTTAATCAAAGATGCGATACAATATGAAACTGATCGCAATGGCCAGGTTTACTTTCTGCACAACAGGGTTGAGACAATTGAAAGTATTGCGGAAAAGCTTAGGAAAATGATGCCCAATATAAAATTCATTGTTGCCCATGGGCAACTTCCTCCACACGAACTTGAGGCAAGAATTTTGAAATTCAAAAATGGAGAACGCGATGTGCTTGTATCTTCGACAATTATCGAAAATGGAATCGACCTGCCAAATGCTAACACCCTTATAGTTGACGATGCAGAAAACTTTGGCTTATCTCAACTTTACCAGCTACGAGGACGTATTGGTCGTAGCAAAACACAAGCTTATGCATACTTTTTATATCAATCTCGTCAGCTTCGTCTCGATGCCAAGAAACGCCTAAAAGCGATTGTTGATGCCTCCGAACTAGGATCAGGTTTCCAAGTTGCCATGCGCGACCTGGAAATTCGTGGCGCTGGTGATATTTTGGGCGTTAATCAACATGGAACAATCCGTGTGGTGGGCGTGAACCATTTCCTTCGTATGCTCAACAAAACAATTGAAGAATTACGTGCCGGTATCTCCGAAGGAGAAGGTGAACAAACTCCAGATGTTTCAATAGAATTGCCACTAGAAGCTTATATCCCAGATACCTACATCCCAGATACCAAAGATAAGATAAACACCTATCAAAAACTTTCATCTGTCGATAACCTAACTCTTTTAGATGAATTTAAAGATGATTTAATAGAAGAATTCGGTCATTTCCCAAAACAAGTCAGCAATTTATTCCAGATTCTTCAAATTAAGATGCATGCCAAAAAGGCAGGCCTGCTTAATGTAAAGTCCATACCTATGGGTAATGCAGGAAGGCAGATAATCTTGCACATGAGCGATACAATTACGGCAGAGCAAATAATGAACCTCCTAAAATACAATATGAAATGGTTAATTAGTGGTGAAAAATTAAAAATTGATTTGAAACATCTCGGATTTAACTGGCTAGAAAAATTAAAAGAAGATATAAAATTACTTGCTCCAAAAGCAAAAAAATAATACGAATAGACCTCGAATTGAAATCGGATAGATGATCGCATTGATCAATTCGAAATCAATTCACAATCAATTCGATAATCAATTCACAATCAATTCGAAATATGAAGAAACACTTCACCAAAGTCTGGCTACACACTAAAAAACAATATGACAGATTTAAGAAAAGAGAAATGTCGGTTGGGCAAATGATTAAATATGTACTTGTTGGGGGTGCCAGCTTGGTATTTGCTATCATATTTTTAACCTTACTTATAGTAATTCCTGGACTGCCGGACGTAGATAATATTGAGAATTTAGTAGCTTCTCAGTCCAGTGTAATCTTAGATAGAGATGGCGGAATTCTTTATACTATCCACGGCGACGAAAATAGAAAAATCATTCCATTAGAGGAAATACCTGTACATACAGCGCAAGCTGCAATGGCGATTGAAGATGATCGATTTTATGAACATATAGGAATCGACGTCGGAGCTATTTTTAAAGCCGTTTGTAGTGAATTTGGAATATGTTCTGCGCGTGGTGGGTCGACAATAACTCAACAATTTGTTAAAAACGCCTTCCTATCCCCAGAAAGAACATACACTCGTAAATTAAAAGAAATTATTCTCGCACTCCAAATTGAAAGCAAGTACGGAAAGGATGAAATAATGACTATGTACCTAAATCGCATTCCATATGGTTCAAGTATTTATGGTGTAGAGGTTGCATCTCAAATCTTTTTTGGTAAACCAGCCTCTGAGCTTACTATTGCAGAAAGTGCAATTCTTGCAGCCATTCCAAAAGCTCCAAGTTATTACTCCCCATACGGCTCAAATATCTACCCACTGATAAATATCGATGAGAAGGAAATCCTGAAGTTAGGAATAGAATCAGAACAGGATTTAGTTGACGAGAACCCAGACTTCATCTCAAAAGGGTTAATTGGAAAAACCTATACTTTTGGTGAAGAAGGAGAACAAAGAGATATTTATATTAAAGGTCGTGTTGACTTCGTATTAAGTCGCATGGCTGAACTAGGTTATATATCTGCAGAAGAAGAGCGGGCAGCAATTGAAGAGGCAACAGTAATTGAATTTCAACCATTCAGAGAGGACATCACCGC
The DNA here is from genome assembly GCA_018814945.1 of Patescibacteria group bacterium. GTDB lineage: Bacteria > Patescibacteriota > Gracilibacteria > UM-FILTER-43-11 > UM-FILTER-43-11 > JAHIYT01. The sequence goes on along the minus strand of JAHIYT010000066.1, from coordinate 1,345 downwards.
ACCTCATTTTGTAATGTACGTTCGCGAACTTGTGGAAGAAAAATATGGAAAGGAACAAATAGAGAAAGGCGGTCTTCGTATTACTACAACCATCAATGCAAAAATGCAAGAATCTGCTGATAAAGCTGTAGAAGACCGTGCAGAAAGGAATGCAACAAACTTCCTTGCTACAAATGCAGCTCTGGTTGCTATGGACACAAACAACGGCCAAATTCTTGCCATGGTTGGTTCAGCTGATTACTGGAACGATGAAATTGATGGCAAAGTAAATGTGGCACTCCGCCCACGTCTTCCCGGTTCATCTTTTAAACCAATCGATTACGCTGCAGCATTCCTACAGGGTTATGCACCTAGTACGGTTGTATATGATGTTAGAACCAAATTTGGTAGCTGGTATGAGCCAGAAAATTTCGATGGACAATTTCGTGGTCCTGTCACATTCAGACAAGCTCTTGCAGCCTCTTTGAATATCCCAGCCGTAAAAGCAACGTACCTCGCTGGCATTCCAAATGTACTCGATCTCGCTCGTAAAATGGGCATAGACCTAAATCAAGGAGAAGACTGGTATGGATTATCTCTTGGTCTTGGTGCTGGTGAAGCTCGTCTTATCGACATGGTTGGGGCTTACAGTATATTTGCTAATGGCGGTTATAAAAACGAACCGGTCGCCATTCTTAAAATCGAAGATCGTAATGGAAACATCCTCGAAGAATATGAAGAACCAACTAAGAAAAACTTAATTCTAGACCCACAAGTTGCCTATCTTATCAACGATATATTGAGCGATAGAGAATCTCGCCCAGATGAATATTGGAGAAATCAATTAACTGTTCCGGGACATACAAACGGCGCAAAAACTGGTACATCCAACAAAAAGAAGAATGACATCAACTATCCATTCGATACGTGGACAATGGGCTATACTCGCAATCTCGCAGCCGGTGTATGGGCTGGTAATGCAAATGGTGATCAACTCTCCCTAAAAGCCAGTGGTCTTGATGTAGCGGCTCCAATTTGGCGTCAGTTTATGACTGAGGCAACAGCAGAAATGGAAAATGTTCCATTTGAAAAACCGGAAGGAATTAAATGGGTAAAAGTCGCAAAAGCTTCCGGCAAACTACCATCCGAGCATACTCCGGAAGAAGACACAGTTACTGCAGTTTTTGCCAGCTTCAATGTCCCACAGGAATATGATACCTCCTATCAATTAGTAGAAATCGATAAAGTTTCCGGCAAACTCGCTACCGAATATACACCGGATGAAGCAAGAGAAGAAAAGGCCTTCTTCTCCCATCACTCAATCCTACCAGACAATCCAAACTGGGAAAACCCGGTACGTGCATGG
>JAHIYT010000065.1 GCA_018814945.1 Patescibacteria group bacterium | reverse complement strand
TCAGATCCAATCTGGTATTTTAAATATAAGATCTAACATTAAATCCGAGATCCGAGATCCGAGATCTGAGATAAATTACGCCCCAGCTCCTTGTGCTGCAATAATAGCTTTTAGTCTTCCGTTATCCATGTACCTTTCGGACATCATAATTTGGATAATATAATCCATATTTTCATAGATATCATCTACATGCTGAAAATTTTCCCATTTTGGATTAGCTCCGTAATACGTTCTAAGATGATCTCTGGCTTGCTCGGCAAGAGCAGTCTTTTGCCCCTCAGTCCTGGCAAACTGACCCCTAAAAATATTAAAGAAAACAGGATCAATCATATCAAGGAAGCTTCTTGTTTTTTGTCTGTAATCACGCATTACCCAACCTTGATGAGCGGGTCCGCTAACATCACCTTCACGAGGTTTTAACGCCTCCATACTGGCATTTGAACGAGTGTTAATATCATTATTTCCACGATTATAAGCAGTACCATCCATAATACCTTCGGACATAGCAATCCAACCGGCCATTCTAGTATAATGCTTTCTGTAATCGATCGCCTCGGGTTTTTTGGCATTTTCTTCAAGCCATTGTACAGCACCAACGTAAGAATTAGCTACAGCAGTGGCTTTTGTTTCACGTTGTCCGGATCTACCAGCTAGGAAACGTTGAGCAGTTTCCGCATTACCCATACACGCAATACTTCTAGTCCAGTCATGATCCCATCCACGTTCTGATACAGACTTAATTACACGTTCAATGGTCATTGGGTCATTCTGTATCTGAGTCCAATAGAAATTCATAAATTGATTACCATGTTCTCCTCTTATAGTTCCATCCTCGTAGGCACCGTTAAAGTATTTTTTACAGTAATTTGTATAATCCGCTCTACTTAAAGGAGGTGACTTACTGTAAATCCACTGCGTTGCAGGCCATGCATTTAAGTGCTTATCTAATGCCAGACCTCTATCCGGAGTAAGTATTCCTTCGGATATACCAACCATAAGATGAAACATAATATTTTCCGCAAACGATTTACCGTTTTTAATTGAATATTCTAAGATTGATTCATATTCAATTGGGTCCACTCTTTCACCCGCTCTGCGTTGTGCAAGCAGTTGATCTAAGCGATCAGTAAGCTGATCCTGCATACGATCATAATTTGGTAGATACTTTTGCATTTCACTGTCGTAACTGCTGTCATTTGTTCTTCGAAGCGAAGTAAATTCATCGTAGTCGTAAATTTCACCTAGTGCTGTATGTAATTTTTGGTTCATCAGTGGCGGATTGTGCAAAAGTACAGAATCACCCGGTGTTAAATGAACAGCAGCTTGTAATTTATTAATAACTTTCCACAAGTTCTCATCACGCCAGTCAATACGACCTTTTTGTGCGAGAATACGAAGTATAGCTTTAAGTTGATCCTTGCTTGGATCGGGACCCGCAGCCATGCTTTTAATTTCGTCTTGTAATTGCCAAGCATCCAAATTTTCATAACGTCCTTGCCATTCACTAACTTCTTCAGCCTCAGCTTTTTGTTGTCTTGCTCTAGCTTCTCTGCCAAGATTAGTTCCATTAAACAGTGCCATTCCAAGACGGGCAGCATGATCTTTTTTCTTACGATCATGACGTCTTGAGAAATATTCATATACATCCACCCCTGCTTGAACAATATCATCCAAAGATAAAAAGGTTGTACTTATCCATAATTTCCTAAGTGGGTTCATTGTTTGATTTGGAGTGGCCGCACTTATTTTGCCAAGTTCTTTTTCCAGGTCAGAAACATCCTTCTTTATTTGGGTCACTCTCTCGCTAATTCCAACTGCCAATATTGAATTATCAGAGTTATTTTTTAAATCTTCATTGAGTGAATTTGTCTGTTTGTTATATTTGTCCATTGCACCAAGCAGAGACGATCCACCAGGTAGCATACCCACAAACTCAGATCCGATTAATTCATCTATTTGCTCCTGAATCATTTCTATATTTCTCTTGTTTTCATCATAACCACCACTGGTTTCACCACCCTCAAGATCACCACCCTCACCGCCACCTCCACCACCTCCACCACCGCTAGAACCGTGCCATTCTTCAGGTTCTTCATTGGCTTCCTCGTATTGTTTGGTTTTTTCACCAACATTCATATTCAATGACTCCAAGAGGCTAGCACCAATAATCGAATTATATAATTTGGATAAAGGATCATCCCCTCTGGAAATTGCAATGTCTTTTTGCATTGCAAAGATTTCAGATAGTATGAAATCGTCTGTCCAACCTTCATCTGTTGGTGGTTCTTTTTCCTCAAATTTAGCAAATTCAAGGAAGGCGCTTTTTATTTTAGTCCATTGAGAACCATTTTTAATAAAGCTGTTTCTAACTTCATCTCTTACTTTTTTGCTTTTATCAAATTTCAAATGGAGTAACTCATGAGTGAACTGTCCTTTTATTTGATCGACGAGTTCGTATTTACCTAACGCATTTTCATCTACAAGAAGTTCCCAATGATCACCCCTCTTATAAAACACCATGTAGCCATTGGGTGTGTATTTCTTATATTTGTCATTAAATTCTGCATGGTTTACATGGGTAACATGTTCAGGGCCAAAATTTTCCTCAATGATGCTTTCCACCTCTTCAATCGTATTTGCGCTGGCCATTGCCTCTATACTAAAGTCGACCTTTGTTGCAAATAAATCTCCTTCCTTGTCTTCAGTGGTAGCTTCCGGTTCAATACCAACTTCAGTTCTAACGGTTTGAAGCTCTTGATATAAACCAATAACTGCTTCCGAAGACAGGCTGGCCAACCCTGCAAGTTTCTTTTTGAATTCGGTAACACCTTTTCTCAATTTACCAGTTTCATCTTTTGCTTTTGGGGCAGATTTAAGCTCATCAGTCTGTTTAATTATCAGTGCTTTTAGCTCTCCAATATCTTGGGTATAAGCAGCTAAGGTTTCATTTGAATCTTGTTGTCCGGACTCCACAAAATCCAATCTATCATTTAAATCTTTTATTGCTTCAAG
>JAHIYT010000064.1 GCA_018814945.1 Patescibacteria group bacterium | reverse complement strand
TTTAACTTATAAAATATGAACTTAATACTAGTTGGAACTTCATTTTTAGCAGGACTTTTAACAATTCTTGCACCATGTGTATTACCACTCCTTCCAGTTATAATAGGTAGTACTGCAGGTTCGCAAAATAAATGGAAGCCGGTAATTGTTACCACTTCTCTGGCTCTTAGTATTGTTATCTTCACACTAATTCTAAAAGCTTCATCACTTTTAATAGATGTACCTCAAATGTTTTGGACGTCATTATCCGGTGGTGTCGTGCTTTTCTTTGGTCTCATACTGTTTCTTCCTGAAATATGGGAAAAAATTGTAGCCAAAATACATTTCGGTAATTACTCCCAAGTTCAACTTGCAAAGGCAGGATCCGGAGAATCAAATACTAGTGCAATTTTAGTTGGTGCAGCACTTGGACCGGTATTTTCAAGCTGTTCCCCAACTTATTTTGTAATTCTAGCTACGATTCTTCCCGTAAGTTTTTTCTACGGGCTTATATACCTATTAATATACGCACTTGGAGTTGCAATAATGCTAGGTTTAATTGGCTTCTTTGGTCAACGTCTTATTTCCAATCTCGGTTGGGCGGCAAACCCAAGGGGGTGGTTTAGAAGAATTATGGGTATCCTTTTAATCATCGTCGGTGTACTAGTTGTAACCGGTTACGAAAAAAAGATTGAAACTGCAATTCTCGACGCAGGATTCGGAACAACGAACATTGAAGAAAAACTTCTTGAAAGCGCCATAGATGATATGGGTATAGAAAAGGAGATAAAAGAAACAATCGAAGAAATAAATAAAGAAATAAACTCATTACCGAAACTTTTTGTAGCTCCAGAATTCGTCGGTCTAGAAAATTGGATAAATACTGAGGCAATTGCCTCTATGGAAGACCTAAAAGGAAAGGTCGTGTTAATCGATTTTTGGACATACTCTTGTATAAACTGCATACGAACCCTTCCTTACATCCAATCTTGGCATGAGCTTTATGCAGATCAAGGATTGGTCATAATAGGTGTGCATGCACCAGAGTTCCAATTTGAACAAAAATTCGAAAATGTACAAAAAGCTGTTGATGATTTTGGCTTAAGCTATGCAGTTGTGCAAGACAACGACTTTAAGCTATGGCGTTCTTATAACAATCATTACTGGCCGGCAAAATATCTAATCGATAAAGATGGCATTGTCCGCTACACACATTTTGGTGAAGGTGAATACACCGAAACTGAATCTGCCATAGTCGAACTTCTAAATACCGAAATGAGAAAAACCTACGTAAAATCTACGGAAGTCGACTACAAAAAAATTGGAACACGCGAAACTTATATTGGACTTTCGCGCCAAGAAAATTATGTTGAATCTTACGAATCACTTGAAAAAAATCAGTGGTCTCTAGGCGGTGATTGGCAATTACAGAAAGAAAGCGCGATTAGTGAATCTCCAAATGCTTCGGTCAGAATGAATTTCACAGCTTCTAAGGCAAATCTCGTAATAAGTGGTACCGGAGTTGCAGAAGTGCTTATAGATGGAAAACTAGCCCATTCTAATAATAGCGGAAAAGATGTTGTAAATGGCCAGGTTACGTTAGATGGTGAAAGATTATATGAACTTACAGACTTTGGAGACTCATATGAAACACATGAAGTAGAAATTATCTTTGAAGAGGAAGGTGTAGAGATATTTGCTTGGACGTTCGGATAATTAGATGATGTTCGCCTGCAAATGATAATAAGGAGGTTTATTTTTATACCTTTCGATTGCATGCCTGATTATTTCTTCCAAAAAGTCCCCGTATTCCATTCCTAGTAATTTTGCTACGGAAGGAACACAATCACCAATATTAATAGAAGGGTTTGGATTTAGCTCAAGCACATATGGGTTGTTGTTTTTATCAACCCTTACTTCAACGCGCCCATAATCATGACAACCTAATATATTATAAGTATCAATCGCGATTTCCGTGATAAGAGAGGCCAGTTTCTTGTTCATATTCTTTGGAGGTCTTTGTACCATAATGGTTTTATATACCGGGTCATCCACCCATTTTGAATTGAACGGGTAAATATGCCAATATCCCTCCGGCATTTTTGAAAACACAGATCTGGACAACGGAAGAACCCTCAAATCATCATCGTTACCAAGAATAGATACATCATATTCATCACCTTCTATATATTCTTCAAGTAGTGCCGGGCTACCAATTTCCACAATAATTTTTTCCATTTGCTTGATTAATGCTTTTTTATTGGTAACCACTGAGTCATTTGAAATACCAATTGAATTATCGGTATTGGCTGGTTTTACGATAATCGGATATTTGAGTGCATCGGATATATCATCTTCCATAGTGTATGCATAATCCCATTTTGGAGTCGGTATACCATGAAATGTAAACAATTTTTTTACACGAATCTTATCTATACACAAAGCCAGTGTAAAAGGGTTAGAACCAGAATATGGTATCTGTAAAATATCCAAAACAGATGCTGCATGGGGTTCGAGTAGACTTGAATTATTAATCCTCTCACACACATTAAATACAAAATCTACATTAATTTTTTGAAGTTCATAAAACGTATCCGGCATTTTATTGAAGTCGAAAAATATAACGTTATAACCAAGTTCTTTTAATGTAGTTTCTATATTTTTACCAACGGTTGTAAGCCCGCTGTGGACAAGGTCCCCTCCATCATCAAATAAGTTACAAGCTATACCTATACTAAGATTTCTCTGATTTTTTAGTGAAAGCTGTCTGATTTTCTGTATTTTTGCACTTCTTATTAATAAATTTTTATTTATCGCAGCTGGTGAAAAATGATTTTTTCTAACTGTTTTTCCAATAGATGAGGCTTGGTGAAATTTTGCAATATCAAAATGAACTTTCTTTATTAATTCATTCATATTATTTCTTGCATCGACCAAAGTTTCCCCAGAAACTGTAATCCAACCAAGTGATTCAAACCCCTCCGGTGGTACAAAAACGGGATCTCCAATTTTCTTTTGTATCTCTAGATCTTCAACTTCTTTATTATGCTTTAAGCTATCGTCAATATCTATTTTACTAATTATGCCGGAATGGTCTGGTAAAAAATATTGCCCAATAATACATTTTTTTGGTTGTTCAGGTCTTTTTATTTTGGGAATGTGTATACCCATCGCGATTTTTGCTGCATTTTCTACAAGGTCTACACCCCATGCCCCTTTAACTATTGAATATACTTCATCTCCACCCATTCTTAAATTTACTTCAATTGGCACGCTACCATTTTTTGTCGATTTAGCCTCAAAATGAATACATCCATTTTGCACCCCCAATTTTTCTAGTGTTTCTTCTGCCATTTCAAAGAGCTCCTCTTGTCTTGAGATAGGCAAGCTTGATGGAATTGATTCTCCGACTTCTACGAAAAATGGTTCTTCAGTTTTAAAGTTATCTGTAATCGAGTAATATTTTGCTTTACCGTTTTGAACCAAAATATCCATATCAACTTCATCCCCATCAATATATTCTTCTGCAATAATATCTCCTCCATCGTGTAATGCAGATTCAACTTCGGTAGTTAGATTGGTTTTAATGTAATTGTATATTCTATCGAGTTCATCTTTATCTTCTACCTTTACAACATATGCACTACTTGAGCCATATACCGGTTTAACGACTAAAGGAAACTTAAAATCCTCTTTTACAGTTTTTAAATCCCTTTCATTTTTTATAAGTTTGTATTTTGGCGAAGGAAGATTATTGTTTTTACAGAAATCTCTAAAAAGAAATTTATTTCTGGCATTTTTAGCAATTTCATAAGGTATTCCTATCCAACGAAAATGGTCGGTGATTTTTGATGTCAAAAGAACATCATCCTCCCAAAAGGTTACGGCACCATCAATTTTAATATTTTTATTATTTTTAAGAAAACTCTTAACCGCGGAAAGAGACTCTTGATGGTCGTCTGTGTTAACAAGAATCCAATGATCTACATATGGCTGTGCCCAGTTTTTTTCCTTATTTACAACAACTGTATTTAACCCTAATTTCTTTAGTCTCTGAAGAATAAAACGCTTTTTAATTGATCCGGTGTTAACCACCAGAATGGTTTTGCCCAATAAGGGCAGGGGGTCAGTTTTCATAGTTTAAGTTATTATTAATTTATTTCTTTTTTGCACTTTCCTCAATCTCTTTAATATCAATTTCATTCAAGTCTTCTGCGCCAAATAGAGAAGTCATCATATATTTTCCAATAACATTCATAAGTAAACCAAATAGCGCCAATCCACAAAACATAGTTACCGCAGCTATCAAACGTCCTAATATCGAAGTTGGGTACATATCACCATAACCAACAGTTGTTATTGTGACAATACACCACCACATTGCATTTGGAATCGTAGTAAATGGAGAGCCTTCAACGGCTTTTTCAGCGTAGTACATTAAAGTACTAAATATAACCACAACTGAAAACATGGCTATGAAATAAATTTGCAAATCCATTTTTAGAGTATCAAATTTATTTGCCTTATGCTCATGTTCATGCCCCTTTGTAACGTGTTTTGCAAGCTTTAAAAGCCTTAACATCCTCATTAATCTTAAGAATCTCAACACCCTCAAAACTCTAAATACTTTGATAGCTCTTAGGTCAATAATATTCAAATAAGATGGAACGATAGCTAAAATATCGATAACGCCCCAAGGTCCAAGTATATATTTCAATTTGTCTTCCGCTACATATATATTTGCTAAATATTCAACGGTGAATATTCCAACAACGACCATCTCCGATATATCAAAAAAACTTTGATGCAATAAATAAAAATCTTCAACAGAAGCCATAACTATCGATCCTATCGAAAAGAAAATTAGTAGTACGATTATATCGTTTACCACTCTGTATAAAGTTGATTGCTCGTTCGCAAAAGCTTCCCTCATCCAG
>JAHIYT010000063.1 GCA_018814945.1 Patescibacteria group bacterium | reverse complement strand
AGTTACGTTGTCAGCATGGGTATGGGTGGGGCGAATAATTTGCAAACCGATTTAGGTCCAACTGCTACAAACACTCATCTTGCTACAATGAGTATCAATTTTATAGATGCAGATGATAGGACCTTGGAAAGTTATGAAATAGCTGAGAATTACAAAGATAGATTAAGCTTTATTACCGAGGCAGAGATTACGGTTCCGGAACTGCGTTCTGGCCCCCCCGTTGGTGCAGCTATTCAAGTCAGAGTATATGGTGAGGATTTTGAAATACTAAAAAATATCTCTAGTGATATTCAGGCGAAACTAATTGATCTTGGTGGTGAGCAAGTTGATGATGATATGACAACTGGTACTGCGGAATTCACCTTCAGTTTTAATGACGACTACCACAAAGCCATCCTTAAGAATTATGGTTTGAGTGTGTTTGACGTCGCTCAGGAGGCGCGTATGGCCGTTTACCCTACAAAAGTTGCAACCGTCAAAAGAAATGATGAAGAGCTTGCTATAGATATTCAAAAAGAATGGGGTGGCTATTACCCATCTACAGTTGATGAGGTGAAAAATATCAAGATTCAAAATCCTTATGGTCAGTATTTATCCCTTTCCAGCTTGGCTGAATTCGACGTTGGAGCAAGTTTAACTTCCATTAGCCACTTTGACAGTGATCAGGCTATTACGGTTAGTGCAGATACCGGTCCGGATAAGGTTCCAGCTGATATTTTAAAAGATCTAAAACCTTATCTTAAATCTTATACTTGGCCGAATGGCTATAGTTATGAAATAGCCGGTGGTAATGATGACACCGCCCAGTCTTTCCGTGACCTGTTCAACGCAATGGGAATTGGTATCCTTTTAATCCTCTTGATCTTAATTACTCAATTCAACTCATTCAAACAACCATTTGCAATTTTGATGGCATTACCACTCGCTATGATCGGTGTACTTTATGGATTTATGTTCTTCCGCCTAAGTGTTGGTGTTGCAACGATGATTGGAATAGTAGCTTTATCCGGCATAGTAATTAACGATGCGATAGTTCTTATAGATCGCATAAATCAAAATCGTAGAGAAAGCGGTATGTCACTTGCTGATGCAATTAAAGAGGCCGGTCCTGCACGCCTGCAACCAATCATCATTACTTCCGTTACAACGGTTTTGGGTGTATTGCCAATATCTTTAACCGATCCATTTTGGTTAACTTTGGGTATGGCGATTATATTTGGAATGATGTTTTCTACAATCCTGACACTTATAATTATTCCAAATATTTATTACTCGTTTGAGATAGGGGCAGAGCGGAAAAAGGAATAACGTTTGCAGTATATACGAAACGTTATAATCATAAACTACAATAACCAGACTTCTTCCTTCTATCTGTCATAGATTCTTGTGACCTTGGTATTTCGCTTTGGTCGATTATTAAGTTGTGCTCATTTTCTTCAAAGTATTTTGCAATATCTGTAAGGCTTGCATATTCAACAGTTCCTTCTGCTACTAATTTATCTATTTCAGTTAAGAAATCATCCCACCACTGAATCATGTTTTCATAGTGACCACATTCTTTTTTAGTCGCTGACCAGGTCTCATTGAGTCCGGACTCCATATCTGCTTTGAATTCACGTGGGGTGGAAAAGACCGCGAAGGTGTTTATGGTGTTGTCTTTACGATTCGCAATTGCCTCTTGCACTGACCCCAAACTATTTGTATATGCACCATGGCCGATGTGGATATATTTTCCATCAGGATCATGTTCCAACCAATTGTCTTCTGCTGGACGCCATACCCAACCGGTCATTTCCTCTCCTTCATCATGTCCAGGGGAAGCTACACCCCATAAAATGTTCAGGTCTGGGTAAATAGTATCTAGATATTCTAGCTCTTCTGTGATTTCATCTTCTTTTATTCCCGATGCTACTTTTGTAGGTGTGCCACCTGCGTCAATAATCGCTTCTCTGACTCCTTTATACTTAATACAGGACTGATGGGCATGTGCATCTATTTCGTGCCCCATAGCCTCAAAATCTGTGTAGAAAGTTGGGTCAAAGTTTTCTACACCGTTAGACCAGGTCCAATCGTTACCCATATTTATTTTTGCACCGTGGCTTGCGACCATTTCTCCAAACTCTCTCATGGCACTTGTAAAATGGAGCATTAATTCTTTGTCTCCGTCATAGTTTGGAATATTTGCTTTTGGGTTATTACAGCTTCCAGTGTCTTCTTCGGTATGCATTACGATTGTGAAGTAGAGTGGCGAAGTGAATGGAACTATTTCTCCTTCTTCCATTTCCAGTTGAGGGACCAATTGAGGAACCAGTTGTTGTTCACAATCTTCAGAACATTTTCCTAAATCTTTTTCAATTGCCTGACAAATGCCATCTCCGCATTTGGAAAGTTTATCTTTCTGTGATGATTCTTCTTCACTTCCACATCCGACAAGAATTAATGGGAAAACTAATAGAATTAGTAGTTTCTTCATTCAATATTGCCTTTTACAAAGTAAACGTTATATTCCTTTTCTGATTCCTGTGTTGTCCAGATCAAATAAACACCAGTTTCATTGGCTTTTATTGTGATACGTTCGGATAAAGCTAAATCTTTTGATAGCAATACTTCATCACCCCAGCTTGTGCCTGCATTTGAGGAATATTTTGCATAAACTTCATTGGATCCATTTCTGTTATCTACCCAAGCTACATATACGTTATTTTCAACAACTGCAATGGATGGGTTTTGTGAAACAGCCCCATCATTTGTTAAACGCGTGTCTTCTTCCCATGTTTTTCCACCATCCAATGAACGTTTGTAATAGATTTCGTAATTATGATCAGCACTTGGGAATTGTTCCGGATAACCAAAGTGTTTGTAGTTTGTATCATCTCTATCATCCCACCAAACTGTATGTAACACGTTTCCATCTGATGCTATATGTGGGAATCTTGTATCACCTATTTCATCATCCGTAAGTCGTATGGGTTCGCTCCAGTTCTTACCCTGGTCATTTGAATATCTATAATAGTTTTCCCAGTTATACCCCTTAGTTTCTTCACTATCTTTCTCTGAACCATAAATTAAATGAAGTGAACCTTTATCAATTTCTGCGATATTTGGTATACCAACTTCTATGCCATTATCTGTAACTAACTCTATCTGGCTCCATGTTTTGCCACCGTCATAAGATTTCGCAAAATGACCACTGCATTTCGGTATGTAGTCTTCCCAGGTTAAATAAAATACATCATCAATTACAGCAATAGATGGCAATGTGGTTTTTGAATCATCATTTGTAAGTCTAGTATCTTTACTCCATGTTTTGCCACCATCGTCAGATTGTATGTAATAAATTTCTCCATTTTTATTATCACGATCATCCACCCATACAATTAATACATCATCTCCATTTGCATTTATTGAAACCGATTTACTTCGACCTACATTGTCCGTTAGTTTTGTTCCGCTTTCCCAGCTTACCCCGCTATTTAAAGATCTAGTGTAATAGACATTGCTTGTTTTGCCAGATAGTGAAGATTCCCAGGCTACGTGTACTACGTTTCCATCTACTTTGATTGAATTCATTCCACCAAGTGATGTAAATGCAGATTCGTTTGGAAGAGAGTTTAATTTAACTGGTGTACTCCATTTTATTTCCAATGGCTTCTCCGGTTGTTGATCCAATTGTTTTCCGTTGTCACCAATTGTCTCCACTTGTTGTTTTTCGATATTAATTTTAGGTTGAGGGATTTTGTTTGGTTTTACCTCTTTTCCCTTTTCTCCACAACCTACCAGCAAGGCAGAGGCTAATAAAAGAGCGAAGGTGATGTTTAATAGTTTTTTCATACTCTTTAAATTAAGTATTTTCTACCTGCGCTTCTAATTCTTTTATTCTTCTTTTCATTTCAATCATGTCTTTATGTTTTTTTAACCCCATTTGCCCCATAAATTCTATTTTTTCTATTTCATTTTTCAGTTTCTTTTCACTGGCTTTCATTGCTGCTTCTGCTTTTATACGTTCAGTAGCATCACGAAAAGACCATACCCTTCCTACAACTTCATTTCCCAATATTTGTGGTTGAGAATAACGCTCAAATATTCTTCCGTCTTTAAATTTTATTATGTCAAAACTATTTGCTTTAGGTTTGCTATATAACTCCATCACTTTATCAATAAATCTTTTAGGATCCTTTAGCTGCTTAATTACATAGTCGAGAGCTAGTTTATCATTTTTAGATTCTGCAATTTTACTAGGAATCTTCCATAATTCTAAAAACTTGTTGTTGTAGTGTGCCCATTTGCCTTGCATATCAACCACGAGAATACCGTCGCCTGTGGACTCTAATGTTGCACTGATGAGCGAAAGACTTTGTTTAATTTTTTCTTCTGACCTCTTGCGCTCAGTAATATCTTTCATTACTCCATACATCCTTGTCGCTTTTCCATTGTGCTGCTCTGATATAAATAATCCTTCATCTTCAATGTTGATGTATTTTCCACTTTTTATTTTGAATCTATAATTTACCTTATAGTTTCCCACACTGTTCATTGCTTTTTCTAGTTCGTTTAGTGCATCTCCCCTGTCTTCCGGGTGTATGGACTCTTCCCATTTTTTGATATTGAAATTACTGATTTCTTTTTCAGACAAACCCGTGATTTCACTTATGGCTCCAAACCAACTGATTTTGCCCGTAACTACATCGTAATCATAAATCATTTGACCAGTTTGCTTTACAACTATTTTGTACCTTTCATCACTTTCTTTTAATGATTGCACTAATGCAATGTGTTCTCTTGAGCTTATATCCAAAGACCTTTCCATAAGATCACGATCTTGATCAAAGCCATCATAAGTTTCACTAATAATCTCTAAAAACATTTTGGCCTCTTCAGGGCATGTTTCCATCTTTAGATATTTTTTTATTTGTCTTTTTAGTAATTTATTCATACTATTTTTCTTTAAAAGTGGTAATCGTCATTGTTTGATTGTGTAATTCACATTTTGTAACTGTAGGTTTGATTGGGCAAATTTCTCCGTAGGAATAAAATCCTGTAATGGCTACTTGCTTTCCCAATTGTTCTTTAGCACTTTCAATCTCTTCATCAGTGCGTTGTTTTAAAACCAGCTTACGCCCCACACAGCTAATTAGCAGGGCAAATTCAGGGTTTTTGCTTGTTTCATTTGTCAGTTTGGCTGCTCCAGATGACCCCTCAACTAGGCGATCAAAATTAGCTTTCATTAAACGACCGTAAGATCCTTCTGGAACATCTCCAGCAAATGTTAAACTTTGATTCTTTTCATCAACAGCTAATATTGTTCTAACAATATTTTCTTCTCCTTTTTCAGTACGTATACTTAGTGGAAACAAAAGTCCGGATGCTGGTAAATCCCTTGCCTGTTTACCCAAATATTCTTTATAGAGTTTTAATGCTGGCTTACCATCTAGTTCATATAAAACATTTCCTTTTGATTTGGTAATTAACCTTTCTGGACCAAAAGAATCCCAACCACCCATGGAGCCATAGCCCACTTTTAGTTTTTTGCCATAGAATCCGATTATTGCGATTATATTTTTCTTTGGTGCAATATCAAGTCCTACGACGGTTTCTTGAAACCTAGCTCCATCTCCTGCTAACCCTCCCGTAACCGCTACATTTTTTGGAAGCTTACTGCTTATCCCTTTAACCAATTCGGTTCCATTAACCCCCAAGCCGTCGGATATTATTATTGCGTGTACTAAATCTTTTGGTGGTAGCTTTTTTGCTAGCCCAGCACCAACATCAAAACTCTTTTGCATAGATTTAGTGGAAGCTTGTGCAACTTTAAGTTTGGTGTGTTCAAAATTTATCGCTGTAACGACTATTGTATTGTCGGTAACAGTGTTTCCCAATATCTCCCCGGATGTAGATGCGCTTAATATATGCGCTTTTGGATAAAACTTTTTAATTTCTTTAAAATGTTTATCCTTCTTTAAAAGATCTGTAGCCCCAAAAACAAAGACAAGCTGTGCTTTGCTATTTAATTTGTTGTCTGAAACAACAACCCAACCATCTTTTGGATTGTATATTTTTTGTTCAATTTTCATATTTATTTATT
>JAHIYT010000009.1 GCA_018814945.1 Patescibacteria group bacterium | reverse complement strand
TATTCCAAATAACTTTTCAAATTTACTTCAGACTATGCAAACTGCAGAATTTGCTATTGGAATGAGATACCACTTTTTAATTGCTGCAATGCTTACTAAAACACCAGTGCTTCCAATAAGTTACAGCCCAAAAGTGGATGAGTTATTTAATGGGACTCCACTTGAAAAATATCTATTGCCTGTGAGTAAGTTATCGGTTGATAGTCTAACGAATTATCTAAAACGTTTATCTGTCGATTATAACAACGTAAAGGTTTACCTTAAGGCACGAAAGAATAACTTACAAGAGCTCGCCCAAAATCACATTGATTCATTTAATGATTATTTAAAAACATTTGACCAAAAATAGAATTACTGCTAATCTCTCCTGGCAAAAATAATTTTGTAATCTTGTAATAACTAATCTTGTAATAAATATGTTTGCAATTGTAGAAATCGCTGGACAACAATTTAAAGTTTCAAAAGGGGACAAGCTTGAAGTTCCAAAATTGAAAGATAACAAAGAAGGGGATAAGGTGAAAATCGATAAAGTCCTTCTAAAATCAGACGGTAAAAAATCTGATATTGGTACTCCGTATGTAGCAGGCTCTTCTGTTGAACTCTTGGTAAAAGGTAACATAAGAGGTGAAAAAATCCGTGTATTTAAAAAGAAGCCAAAGAAAAGATATGAGAGAACAATTGGTCACAGACAAACTTATACACAAGTTGAAGTTGCAAATGTGAAATAAATTGGATAAACAATAAATCTGAAGGCGCGATTTCGCAATCGCGCCGGCGAGGATGATTGTCCTCGCCTTCAGATTTTTTTATTTACCAATTTTTTCAAAACTCTCTCCAAATCTTCTGCAAGCTTCGCTTCCAGATGAACCTCCTCGCCTGATTTTGGTAACTTAAAAGTTAGCTCAGCCGCATGTAAAAATTGTCTTTTTAAACCTATTTCTTCAAGTTTCAAGTTCAAAGTTTTATCTCCATACATATTATCCCCACAAACAGGATGACCAATTGCAGCGAAATGCACACGTATTTGATGAGTACGACCAGTTATTATTTGAACTTCTACTAAGCTGTAATCTTCAACATACTTTTTAACATTATAATGGGTTAATGCATATTTGGCATTTTTAGAGCCTGAGACGCGTACGTCCTTGTCTCCATGGGTTTTTTCCAGTGGCGATTCTATACTCCCCGCTAGTGGGGTTAAATGACCGCTGAGCAGTGCTATGTATTTCTTTGTAACCTGCCTTTTCTCAATTTGTTTTGAAATATAGCTATGGGCTTTGTCATTTTTGGCAGAAATAATAAGCCCGGAAGTATCTTTGTCCAATCTATGCACTATTCCTGGTCTTTTTTCACCACCAATACCACTCAAGTCTTTACAGTGATGCATTAGGGCGTTCACCAAAGTTCCGGAAACATGTGCCCCATGGTCTGTTGGATGAACCACCATACCAGCTGGTTTATTAGTTACGACAATATCTGAATCTTCATAAATTATCTCCAGTGGAATATCTTCCGCAATTATTCCTACTTCTTTAATTGATGGAATATCCACAATTAGCTCATCTTCTTCACTCATTTTGTAGGCAGACTTAGTTGTTTTTTTGTTATTTACAAAAACATGCCCCCCTTTAATCAATTTTTGTATAAATGAGCGAGTTAAATCAGGTTTTACCTTAGCTAGGTACTGATCTAAACGCATCCCAGCTTCCTCTGATGTAATTACGTAATGTCTCATTGAGACAAAGATACAACGAAGTAGTCAGGTTTGGCAAAGGAATTGACAAATAACAACTTATCTTGTAAAATATCCGCATACTATGAGAGAAATGCCAAGAGAAATAAAGGCCCCCCAAAATAATGCACTGTTTTATGCTAGAATTTTAATTATGCTCGCCTTAATTGGTATATGCACACAATCTGATGAATCAAAAGCAACATCGTCAGTAAAATCGTCAGAACCAGATGAAAGCTACTTAGTTCCTCCTGAGGGTATTGAATTAGAAGGTAAATATTTGGTTTGTGAAGAACTACCGGCAACGGAGCCAGAGGTACCTCTGCAAGAAAAGCCATTTGATGAGCTTGTCGCAGAAGTAGATAGAGTGCTAAAGGCAGGAGTACCTCATCAATTACAGGAAAAAATCGATCGCATCCGACCAAAAAACATCTGTTATGTAGGTGATTCGTATATGGTGGGCATAACACATGACAGAGATGGAAAGGTAAACAGGTCAAATGTACAAGCAAAAGTAGGCAGGCCCTTTATTTCGAATAGGAAAGAATGGGAAGGTGATGACATAAGAAAGCATGCAATAGATGCACTTAATAATCCTGATTGCAGATTACTTGTTTTAAATGGTGGGCTAAATGATCTTTATACTGACTGCGATGTGACCGATGAAGCCGAAGCCAGAGTAAGAAAGGGGTATGAAGAAGTTTTTGGCCTTGCATGGGAAAAGGAAATAGATGTTGTACTCTTCGATATACCAAAACCGCCGGTAAGAACTAAATTCAAAGCTGAAATAAATGTGGCAACAGATAGATTAAATGCTTTTCTTGCAGAATCCGGTGTCATACATCTAATAGATACTGATAAGGTAGTAGAGCGATTTGCCAGGGATAAAATGCACCCCGCTCCAAGGGGTTATAGAAAATTATTTCAGGAAATAAGGAAAAGGATTAGATAATTTCTTTCTTTTTATATTTTCTTTCTTCCCCTTACAATTATCTCCCCCCTATTTGAATAGGGGCCCCACGCGCGAGGCTCTAAGAAATTTAAAATTGTAAATTGTGAAACTTGCCTGACGGCAGTCAGGTTGAAAATTATTTATGCCCACTAACCTCAATTGAAAGAATGGGTATTTTATACGCACATAAAAAAATCAAAAAAACATTTGACTTCAATCCCCATACCCGTATAATACGTACGCGTCGAAGACAGTTGGCAAGTAAGTAAGACCAACCCAGACCTCATAAATTTACAATTTACAATTTTCAATTCACAAATATTTGAAAATTTAAAACTTAGAATTGTAAATTAAGTAGTCTCACGTCTTCGCACGATGAGATTTTTATTTAATACCCAAAATCATGCCAGTAACAAAGCAAAAAAAGGAGGAAATCCTAAAAGAATTAGTTGATAAATTCGGTAAGTCTAAATCAGTAGTATTTGCAGACTATCGTGGATTGGATGTAGCTAGTATTTCAAACCTTCGTAATAAATTACGTGAAGGTGATGCTGAGATGAAAGTAGCTAAAAAAACTCTAATCGGCTTAGCAGCAAAGGAGAATGCAATTGATAATATTGATGATTCAGGAATGGAGGGACCTGTCGCAGCGACATTCTCTTACGAAGATCCATTATCCGGCATCAAGGTTCTATTCAAATTTGCTAAGGAAAATGAAAACTTAAAGCTTCTAGGTGGAATCATTGATGGTAAAGTAGTTGGTCCGGAGGTTATTAACCAATATGCACAATTACCAAGTCGCGAGGAGTTGCTTGCAAAACTTATGGGATCAATCAATGCTCCTGTTTCAGGATTCGTTGGGATACTTGGAAACCTTCTTGGTGGCTTTGTAAGGGTTGTTAATGCTTATAAAGATACCCTGCCGCCAGCAGAGGCAGCGCCAGCTCCTGAGACTCCAAAGGCAGAAGTAGCAGAAGTTGAACCAGTCGTAGAAACAACCGAAGCTCCTGCTGAACCAGAAGCTGAAACCTCTGAATCAGAAGCTCCAGCGAAGCCTGACGAAGCCGAAGACGAAGGTCAGGCCGAGGAACCAGTCGTAGAAGTAACTGAGGCTCCTGTTGAACCAGAACCAGAAGCTCCAGCAGAAGAAGAAAACAAAG
>JAHIYT010000062.1 GCA_018814945.1 Patescibacteria group bacterium | reverse complement strand
TGATAAATAGCGCGAAGCATAGATTTGTAATCACGATTATCCATTCTATGATCACCATTAACATCGCGAATTTCGGAATCAGTATGGTGTACAACTATTTTTCTGACCTTATTCATATACTGAAGTGGCCAAGTCAGAATATCACCGCTTGCACTCTTTTCTTTGATGTAAGATATGCCTAATTCTGCTTCAAATTTTGTAGCAAAATCACCGCAAGGATCAGACGATGTCTTTTCTCCAGAATCTCCGGAATCGTCATCTGTGTCAGGATTCCAATAGCGTAATGTTTCATCCGCTCCCCATTGGCTTCTGGAGATGACTTCAAAGTTTTTAGCTACAAGCTGGCTACTGTCGGAATGGAGGTTTGAGGTATCTGGACCACCAATTTCCTCTGGTTTGTAATAAAAAATATGGGAATTGAGAGCGATTGGTTCGCTAGAAAAGATTGAGCTTTTTCTGAATTCTACTGTGTGCGTTGGTGATGTGAATACAATTGCTTCTGCACCAAACCCATCGTCGTGTATTTCTACTTCTTCCCAACCATTACCAAAATTAACCTCGATGCCATCTACGACTTTATCTAAGCGGATTGCTACTGAGTTGAATGGTTTTTCCTCGTGGATTAGATATGAAGAAAGTTCTGTACCCGTTTTTTCTAAAACAATTTCGCGCTCAGAATAGTCCATCGCAAAAGAATTTGATGCAAATATTCCAAGCATCAAAACTGATAAGATAGACAAAAGCCCATGTTTTATTATTTTTGAAATCATTTTTATTTTCTTGTACAAATATTGTATACGAAAGTATGATTTTAATAAAGAGATTTTTCTTATTTTCAGCACACAGGAAACAGGACTCAGGACTCAGCCGTTTCCTGTGTGCTGTGTTCTATTTCCTTAAAAGATTACCCAAAAACTAATAGCGTTGGTTTTATAAGTAAAATCAACCCCAATATCACCATTAAAGTTCCGCCTATCAAGTGTGAAGCACGGGTATATTTGTGAGTAGTTAATCCGATCTTATCAAAGCTATACAGAGCAATGCCGAATATGACCAAATCATCGATCATGTACATTAGAATATAGATGGCATTGTATACCTGCTTCCCTGCCCAACTGAGATAGTTTAGATCCAGAACTTTTGTGAATGTTTGTGGAATACCCACACTACAAGCAAATTCAATGATATTTACGGAAAATGCAACGCCCAAAATTCCGACTGCAGCAGCTATGGTCATTGGTGCAGTTGCGTAGTGTTTTATTTTTTCAGAGGTCTTTCGCTTTGATTCTAGGCTTCCAACCTTGCAAGTAGTATCGGCTTTGTAGAATTGGTAGAGGAAGAATAAACCGGCAGCTACCGCAACGGCTCCAACAATTGGTGTAACAAATGCATCAAGTCCTACAAAATCCCACGCAGTCATCCAAACGTTAAGAATTAGATAATACATCACAGCCTCAGCAAAGATGAAGAGACCAGCCATTTCAAACATCCGTCGGCGAGAGCCAGCTTCCATTAGGATGGTAAGGAATAGGACTAATACCCACATTGCACATGGGTTGAATCCATCTACGAAACCGAGGATTAAAGAGAGAACTGGGAGGGAATATTTAGAAACATTCACAGGACCAACAAAAGGGACTGTAACCCAATAATCAGCCTGATCATCTGCACATTCAATCAACTCCCCTTCTATATCACAGGTAGCGTTAGATTTTTCAATATATTTACTTCCCCCTGCTGCAACAAATTCCTCAAAAGTTAACTGAGGCTTCCCTTTTGCACTATCTATAAGAGCTTTCATTTTTTGTCCGGTGGTCTTTTCGGTGTCAAATCCCTGTAAAATTACTCCGTCTATAATTGTAATTGGAGTAACTTTAGGTATACCTTCTAGCTCTGCTAATTCAAGAAAATGTTCTTTGTGTTCTGCTTCTGCAATATCGTGGAAAATTAGAATCAAGTCACCTCGTTCTTTTTGCAGATTGTTCAGAAATTCTTTTTCATCCTGACAATGACCACAATCCTGACGTTCGAACACTTCGATACGAACGGTATCAGTTGGCTGATCGATTGCATAAGCTAAAGGAGCCACGATAGTTGTGACTCCGATAACTAACCCGAGTAATAGCTGTTTGAGTTTCATATTATTTAGCTAATTCTTCTTCAATTACAGATTCAAATGAAGCATATGGCTGTGCACCTGAAATGAAACGACCGTTTATAAAGAATGCAGGTGTACCACGAACTCCGTAGCTGTAACCTGCATCGAAATCGTTTTGTACTTCATCTGCATATTCTTCAGAATCTAAGCAGTTAGCAATGTCATACCCCATGTCTGATGCATAACTTTTTAGGCTGTCTGAATCAAGTGCGGTCTGATTTGTGTAAAGTGTATCGTGATATGTGTAGTAAGCATCATCTCCACCTTCTGCGCGAACACATTCTGCAGCTATAGCTGCTGGTAATGCATGTTGGTGAAAGCCTAGAGGATAGTCACGGAATACGTATTTAATTTTTCCTGTATCTATATATTTTTCCTGTATCTGGGGTAGTGTATCTCGGAAATATCTTCCGCAGAAAGGACATTCGAAGTCAGAGAATTCAATCATTGTAATTGGAGCATCGTCGTCTCCTTTAACCGCATCGTCATCCATACTTACTTCAACTGGTTCAGTTGGTGTAGGATTTTGAGCTTGATCCACTTCTGCTTGTTTTTTAGCAACATAAGCATCGATTGATACTTCAACTTTTTCATTAAAAGTTTCTTCGTTATTAATTTTATAAGCACCAATAGATGCATAAACAGAAAGCGCTAGTGCAACAAGTGATAACGCAATTGCTAGTGAAATAGTTTGCTTGTTTTTTATCATGATTATTTTATTTAAAAAAATATGCCTTAATATCTTACCTGTTTATGCTAAAAAAACAAGTAGCATAAGCTACAATTCGATGTCTAATAACATTATTCTCAATAAGGCAAATATCTCAGAGCTCGAAGCTCGGATCTCAGATTAAATCTTGGATCTCAGATTTTACATATCAGATCGGATCTGAGTTCCGAGATCTGAGATGTTAGATATTATGTTATGCCTAATCTAGCTTCAATTTCCTGATCCACGAACAACTTCTTCCTTCCATATTTCATGCGTGAGTATTTGTGTAGGATTTCTGAAAGTGTTTCGTTTTTTATTGGGTCCCAAATTGTTTCCATAGAGAATGGGCGAGAGGTAGTGTTATGAATATTGAGTTTGATGTAAGCCTTATAATTTGCGATTCCGATGATATCTTGTTCGGAAAGGGTTGGGGCATATTCTTTTGCTAAATATTCAGCATCATCCGCACCAACTTTGAAGGAAAGCATTGTACCCACGTTACCAAACACCGCATCTCTTACACGTGTGTCGTCGTGACCAGTTGGTGTTTTCGTTAGCTGTGCTATGTACTGATGCGCCATAATTAAAGCAAGGCGATACTTACGAGCTTCAGAAAGAATCGAAGCGAATGTATCTGTTGCAAAGTTTTGGAACTCATCACAGTATAGATAGAAATCTTTACGTTGTTCTTTTGGTATTTCCTGTCTGGCCATAGCAGCCATACTGATTTTATTTACAAAAATTAGACCAAGGAGTTGCGCATTTAGATCACCAATTTTACCCTTTGAAAGATTTACCAAAAGTACTTTTTGGCTGTTCATAATCTCACCAATATCGAATGCACTTTTCGGCTGACCAATGATATTACGAATGGTTGTATTTGTAATAAATGGACCAAATTTCGAACTGAAATATGGAATCATTTCTTGCTTTTCTCGGTCACCAGTGTTTGCATATTCGTGTTCCCAGAATGAACGAACAACAACGTTTTTTACCTTACCAAGTTTATATTTTAAGAAGTCTTCATCTGTAAACATGCGAGGTACATCTATGAGTGTTGCACCTTCTTCTTCATCTTCCATCAAAGTGAGACAAGCATTACGGAAGTAATGCTGAATACGTGGACCAAAGATTTCATCACCAAAAATTTTGATGAAGATTTCCATAGCGTCGAGTGATGCTCGGTCACGCTCTTCTGGAGTTTTAGCCTCTAGTAAATTGAGTCCCATAGGACGTTCAATATCAGCTGGATCGAAGACAATAATGTCTTTTGCGCGCTCTTTTGGAACTGCCTGGATAGTGTCTTCTACAAGGTCTCCATGTGGATCCACAAGACAAAGCCCCTCTCCATTTAGGATGTCCTGACGTGCCATATAACTTAAAAGCACGGATTTACCGGAACCGGATTTACCAATGATGTATTGGTGACGTGTTCTGTCATCTCTCATAATTCTAATATCTTTTGTTTGACCACGATATGTGTTGCGACCGATAAGAACACCTTCTAATGGCAACTCCACAGGAGGAGCAAGAACTTTGTATTGAAGCCATTTGATAATTGGTACTGGATTGTAACGAGAGTCCGGGAAGTGATAAACAGATGCAAGTTCGTCTTGAGCAAACAATGATTGTTTATGAAAAACTCCCGGTATTCTACGTTTGTATAAATATCCCATTAAAGGATTATTGATAAAATCAAACGGCAGTATGCGCCTGTTTTGGAACCAGTTTATATATTGATCGTGGAAAACGCTGAAGGCTACATTCAGGTTGTTAGTGATTTCGGTGGCTCTTTGATTTGTATCAGCAACACCAACTATACGAATAGATGTATCAAATGCAACTTGCCCTGCTTTTTCGCCAATTTTTTTGAATGCCTCTTCCTTTGGTTGCAACATACGTATGTAGTGATCTCCACCCGAAGCACCTGGGGCATTTGATCCACCGCTACTTGCAACGGATCTGAATGCATTTATAAAGAAGCTGAGTATTGGTCCAATAATTGGTGGAAATTTTATTTTTATTGGCAAAGGCTCGTTTTTAAAGAGCTTTGTACCCATTTTTTCTGTTATCGCACTCCATTTTGGATTCGCAACAGGATTAGCTATCATTTGAATTGCAGCCTTTTCATTTGGTTGTAATTTGGAAAGTACATTTGCAAGTTCATTTAAAGGGTCTTGTTCCAGAGCTTTGTACGTATTTATTGGATACCAATAGTCACGTTTTGCGAACATAAAATATGACTTTATCTTTTTACCTTTTTCGAATAAGTCATATGGTTTTTCTTCGATTTGAATGTCTGCGTCTTTGTAAAAAGTTGTAATCTGTTTTTCAACAATGTTTTTGTAATATTCATTTACGACTACATAAAAGTTTAGTTGTTGTTTTTCTACAAATATCTCAAAAGAGATGTTGTCTGCCTGCCAGATTTTGGTTTTTATTAAATTCCACAAATTAAGCTCACGTATTTCATAAAGACCTCTGAATAGCTGTGACATTATCGCAACCTTTTCTTTGAAATCTTTTTCTGTACGCTGTTCCTGATCCATTTTCGAATCACTTCGTGGTAATACCACCTTCATAAACACCAAATGCTTTGCTTGATGGTGTACATATAACAAGCGGATGAACTTGATAAAATACTTTATGGCGTACCAACCACCAAATACGATTATTAAGGTTATAAGCCAGTATTCCTGGATCCAGTTCAATGCTATTTGAAAGTTTTTGCCCGTGATGAGTTCTTTAATGGAATCTAGATTCAAGTTTCGAATGTAATTTAATCT
>JAHIYT010000061.1 GCA_018814945.1 Patescibacteria group bacterium | reverse complement strand
TTACAAGCATTACCTTCAATAAACTTTAGTTCGGGATCAAGATTCGCTTTGTCACCCAAAAACAAATTATCTAAAACGGTTATTTCAAATTTGTCCTTATTTATATTGCTGAAGTTTGAACCTATAAAACCTGCACCTCCAGTTACTAATACTTTTTTCATGTTTGATTGATTATGTATGGGGATATTTTAGCAAATTAAAGTCCGGACTCCAAGGAGTCCGGACTTTAATTTTAAGATAACAAAAAAGCCCCACACCATAAGATGCAGGGCTCAGTTGTTTATTTGTTTTTGTTTATTTATTCAACTATGTAATTACCCATTAAGTTAATATTGTCTTTCGGAGTAATACTAAATGTCTGAACGTCTGGAGCTAAATAATTTGTAACCCCATATTCAATCGAATATTCTCCAGCAGGTAAGTAGTAGAAAGCTTGCTTGGTTGGCCTTACGCTGATAACTATTTCGCCAGTTTCTTTATTGTAAATATCATATTCGCTCTCTTTGATATTTGTAGAAACACTAAGTACGCCAGTTTCCGGTGCAGATGGTCTTAAATCAATTCTAGCCAAAATATTAAGTAACCATTCGGATGAGGCAAGTTCGTCCGGATTGAATTCTTCGCTACTATCTACATCTATTAAGCCTGCAGAATATGCAGCTGTAATATAGTTGTAGTATTCTGATTTTTCATCAAGATCTGAATAAGGATTTGTGTAATCTTCGTCCATTGGGAATTCATATTGCTCTACAATAACCTTCACAACTTCTGCTCTGGTTAGTTCATGAGGAACATAAAATTCAAATGGTCTATCACTCGCATCACTTCCCTTTTCTGTCCAAGCACGTTTTGCAGTTACTACAATTTGATATGAACCTTCATAATCTTCTTCTACTTTCCATTCATATTTTTCACCCCTCACCCATGTTTCAATTTTCTTGTAAGCTCTTTTGTTAAATAATTGGTCTGATCGAACCAAATAAATATCGGCAAATAAGTTGCTGATAGTTGGGTCTGCATGTTTCCATTCAATGTTAACAACGTCTCCTTTTGTGAATTTTTCACCACCGTTTGGATAGATAACAGTTACTGCAACTTCTTCTTCTACCCCGTTTACATTACTAAATAATGTACCTCCATTTGGAGTTTCATCAACAATAGTGTAACCACCTGCTACGTCATCTGCAGGAATGTATACACCTTCTTTTATTTCAGCATCTTGTGTTACTTCTAGTGTGTAACCTCCCGGGACTTCAGTATCTTCAGAAAGGTCTGGATAATTAATTCCAACATCCAGAGTATCGTCGGAAGAACCTGAGCTGAAGCTATCGTCATATCCTGTATCACCTGGAGTAACTTCTATATCAAGATAGCCAACGCCATAATTAGATGATCCTGAAGAACCACTAGAGGAACCTGTGGATATACTTCTGGTTGTTGTTCCGGTTGCTCTAAATACATCACCAACCAAGGAGGCTAAATAGTCCGGTTGTGAATATGTAAGAAATGCCAGCAAACCAACAAATATTACGGTTAAACTGTATTGAATAGCATATTTTTTTATATGTGTTAGAAATGCATTCATTTTTGTTTTAAGTTAATTATTATTATCACTATATTATACCATAAATCTATTCTGAATGCAAGGGTTTCAATTGTCTTTTATACATCGATAGACATTTCCCTTGGCAAATTGGTATAGTGATAGCACTATGTTTTTCAAAAAGAAGAAACCAAAGAGGCTTTATTATCCTACAAAATCCCGCTGGCATACCCGCCCGAGAAGAAGGCCAAAAGTACGTAGCTCAAAAAGGCTATTTACCAGCAATATTCGTACACACTTTACTCGCCTCTTTAAAAATGCGCTTTTGTTTGTTATAGCTGGTATTGTCTGCGTTATTTTAGTTATTCTTTTGTTTTTCTCCAGCTATTTTTCCATCTTAAATGTAGAAGTACTTAGGCAAGATTTTAACATCGATACGGCGGCAATTAGTAATGAATTAAATATTTATATAGGTCGAAATATACTATTTTTTCCTCGGAGTAGAATTGTAAATACTATCAAAGATAAATTCCCTGAATTCTCTTCGATTGATGTAAAAAAAGTTCTTCCAAATACCGTAAAAGTGGAGCTTGAACATCATGAAATTGTCGCTAACTTAAGGGCATATTACATTTTACCTAAAGTTGAAACACCACCAAAAGAAGAAGACGAACGTTTGGCTGATATTGCGGAGGCACTTGATATGGCTTTATCCCTAGAAGAAGAAACAACTGAAAAAGAAGAGCTGACTCCAATTGAGCAGAAGTGTCTTTTAAACCGGATAGGCCAAGCTATTTTTGATCAGGAAGAAAATTTGGAGCTAATGACAATAACGATAGATGGCTTATCTCAGCCAATTGAAGATAGGGAATCAGTTGTTGTGCAAGATAGAATGGACTATATGCTGGATGCAATCAGGTATTTTAATAATCTCTTTGAGATGCAGGTTGAGAGTATTCGTTACCTGCCTATTGCTAGGGAGGTTCACCTTAAAACTGACACAGGTTTGATTGTTTGGTTAACCTTTGAAAAAGACTACAAAGAGCAAATTGATAAGTTGAATATAATTTATGAAGCCGCTGAATTTGATGAAGATGACATAGCTTATATTGATTTGCGTGTACGTGAAAAGGTGATCTATTGCCCAACTGCTTCGCAGTGCAATAGATAATTATCATTTTACATTTCTGATTTAGCATTGCCATTTTACATTTGCCATTTTACATTTTAATCATAAGTCCGAAATCCGAAATAATTTTCAATTATGTTTAGAAGTTTAGTTAGTTTATTGCTACTGGCGAATATGACCGCTGGCACTATGGTGTCAACAAATGATGTTATATCAAGTTATAACAATGTGGATTTTTTGGAAGTAAGCCCAATTCCACAAAAATATTATGGTGATATTCAGCCCGTAATTGAAGCCAAATCAGCTCTGATAATGGATCTTGATTCTGGAATAATTTTATATGAAAAAGACGCTTATGTGCCACTTCCTATGGCAAGTCTTACTAAAATAATGACAGCTATTCTTATTCTCGAGTCTCACAATCTAAGTGAAGTTGTTACGATTGATGAAAATTATGGTGCAATGCCTGAAAGTGAGACTGGTGTGAAAATTTGGCTTAGAAACGGTGAAAAAATAACTGTTGGGAACCTTCTAATCGGCTTGCTTGTTCCCTCTGGTGGGGATGCGGCGCTTGCTTTGGCTAAATATCATAGCGGTTCGGTTGAAACATTTGTTAATGATATGAATGAAAGAGCCCGGATGCTTAATTTGAAAAATACTCATTTCATGAACCCTATTGGTTTGGATGCCGATGAGCATTATTCCAGTGTTTTTGACTTGGCATTACTCACTAAACACGCACTCAATTTTCCATCCTTCAGAAACATAGTAAGAATGAAAAGTGCGACAATAGCCTCTACTAATGACAAGATCAAACATAGTTTTGAAACTACAAATTGGCTTTTGGGCAGCTATCTTGACATTCAAGGTGTAAAAACCGGTACTACAGATGAAGCTGGAGCAAGTTTGATCAATCTAGCTCGTAACGATTATGGTCATGAGATAATTTCTGTATTACTAAATAGCCCAAACCGTTTTCAGGAGAATAAATCGTTAATTGATTGGACGTTTCGGACTTATAATTGGTGATTCTGAAACCTCTTTGATTTAATAATATTGAATAGTGATTTTATATTTTTGAAGTACTTATAAAATAAAAAATCGATATTAAACATTCAATATTCAATTAATTAGGCTCATCACTCGGCTATTTTTAGGCTGCCATTCCTGTTGGCTCTCCTTGTTCTTCAGGTGCTCCTTCGGCGAATTCATTTGAACTGCCGCCCCCTTCTCGGTTAGGCATTGGTTCGGCATCAGTCATTTCTGGTGCCGGTCCTACCGGTCCTACTGGCGCTGGAGCCTCTACAGATTCTTCTGTTTTTGTAGTAAATAATATATCTTCAAATTTCCCATATCCATTAAGCATCATGTTGCCACCTTTTTTCATTGTTTCAAATGCTGCTAAAGGCAGGGTAATAGGAGCTTTCAATACTGCCCAACCAGCCCTTCCTACATCTGCAACACCAGCTATTCCCAATCTTGTTGGTGTTCCCATTGTTTTTGCTATTTTTTCTCCAAAATCCTTTACTATTCCTATAACATCACCGTTTAGTAACCTTTGTGTATTTAATTTTGTTGAACTAATTGCATCACCTGGAATGCCGGCAATTTTACCAAGTTCACTTTTTAAATGGGTTGTGCCTACAACATTTTCTTTTATTACCGATTTTCCACCGTCTATTGCACGAAGAGCAGTATTCCTTGCTTCAGAAGCGCTTCTTGAAGCACTTTCAACCATTTCCATACCCGATTCTTTTATACTATCAGCTGGGTTCATTTAGCTTTTTAATTTGTTATAAATATCATCTATTTGAAGCTCCTCTTTAATTTTTCTTGTAGCCTCAAGATCGTCACTTACCGCTTTGTCAAAAATGTCAATATCGTGTTCCATAGCGCTTAATACTTCTCCGATATGAGTGTTAGCTTCTTCAATTAGACCGATTTCTGAGTCTGGTATTCGTTTTACGTACATTTCCAAACTATTTAGATATGTCCAATATAGCTTCATTACTTCTTCAAAAAGTTCCTGAACCGCCTTTGCTGTAGCAATAATTTGCGTATTTTCCATCTAATTATTATAACATAATGTATTTAAATTAGCAAGTAAAAAGGTTTCCTCTTCGCTAATAATAGCGGTAAAATTCATTTGATAGAGGTGTTGGTAATTCAGGTTTATTTTTTCTCCTTTAAACCATAGATACATCTAATGTAAACATTCAGGCGAGAATAGCACGCCACGCAAGACTCCAAAATAAAATCTGCTCAAAGAAAACTAACCAGCCCGTGTTAGCACGGAAATCTTTCTTTGGCCTGCTATTTACCAAGTTACAATCTTTTTTGGAGGTTGAATCTGATAATCCGATTATAGCTCGGTTAACTAAGCGTATTGCTGTATTCAGTGTTGCTTTTTTATTGGTCAGCTCTTTTATCCCCCTATATCAGTACACAGAAGGTTATCAGGCAGAAGGAGACTATGGAGTAATGGAATATACAGAGTTCGAAACTGATTCAGTACTTGCAGAAATGATGACTGAAGATGGATTCCTTTTAAAACCAGCTTTGAATTCAGCACAAGGAGATAGGAGCACGGCTAACGAAATTTTTGCTTACGAGGTTGAATCAGGAGATACGCTTTCTTCTATCGCACAAAGGTTTGGCATTTCAAAAGAAACATTGGTAATGGAAAACGAACTATGGAATATTAATAGTTTACGTTCTGGTATGACTTTAAACATCCTACCAGTGGATGGTATTTCCCATTTGGTTAAAAAAGGAGACACAGTTGAAAAGGTTGCTAAGAAATATTCAATTGAAGCAGATACTATTATTACTCAAAACCAGCTTGAAGAAGGTGATGAGCTACTTGCTGGAGTTGCTTTGATTATTCCAGGTGCCAAAAAGGCAATGCCTGTTTACACAGCTTCTACTGCACCATCATCTGCTAGCTATGCTTATACCGGTCCAAAAACAGGTCGTTTGATTTGGCCAACACTTGCTAAGTCTGGGGTTACACAGGGCTTCCGCGCAGGTCACTATGCCCTTGATATTGCCAATCGTGGTAAAGGTCCTATCTTTGCTGCAGCTAGTGGTAAAGTTGTTCGCGCAGATTATGGATGGAGTGGAGGTTATGGAAATGTTGTTATTATCGATCATGGTAATGGAATGCAGACACTTTATGCTCATAATGAAAAATTGTATGTAACTGCTGGTCAATATGTTGAGCAGGGGCAAACAATAGCTTGGATGGGTAATACTGGTCGTGTTTATGGGGCTACTGGAATTCACTTACACTTTGAGGTTCGCATAAATGGAGTGAAATACAATCCTATGAACTTTTTCTAGTTCTATTACAAGATTACAAAATTAGTTATTACAAGATTAATTTGTACTTTTCTTTGATAATCTTGTAATTTTGTAATATCTAATCTTGTAATATGAAAAAAGCTTTCTTATTTATTTGGTACATACCTCGGAACATTGCTATCGCTTTGATAGATGTTTATCAAAAGTTTTTTTCATTAGATCACAGTTTTTGGGCTAAGTGGGTTAAGAGTCATGGACACTGTAAATATCATCCAACTTGTAGTGAATATACAAAAATATCCCTCAAAAAGTATGGACTTATTCGAGGGACGTTTAAAGGTGTCTGGAGGATAATGAGATGTAACCCTTGGTCAGACGGTGGAGTAGATATACCATAGTAGACCAAGTTGTGGACCCAATTGTTGTCCTATTTTAGGCAATAAGTTCTTCAATCTCGTTGATTAGAGACTGGATCTCGTCGGTTAGTTCGTGAAGGTCGTTGATTAATGAGGAGGTGGACATAGTGTTTTTTGTTTTAGTTTTTTGTTGTTTTTCGTCTCGTCCCGCTAAGCGGGACTTGGCGGGCGCGATTACAGAATCGCGCTTTCAGTGATTAGGATAGGTGTGCCGGTTATTCATCTTTTAACCAGTCTGGTACTTTTGGGGATGAATCTGGTTGTGGTTCAGGTTTTAGCTCTGGTTTAGGTTCGGGCTGAG
>JAHIYT010000008.1 GCA_018814945.1 Patescibacteria group bacterium | reverse complement strand
TAAATAGTAAAAAAATCAATTTATACCAGGGGTATAAATAAGATTGCTTTTTTGTCTAGTTCGCAATAGACTCAATTGCTTATTAATACGAAAAACCTAATGGAAATTAGAAACATTGGCATTGTTGCTCACGTAGATCACGGTAAAACTACATTGGTGGATGCCCTTTTAAAAGCTAGTACTAGTTTTGACTTACACAAAGGCTTAGCGGAACGTGCCATGGACTCAAACGATCAGGAAAAAGAACGTGGTATAACGATTTATGCTAAAAATGCCTCAATTATTCATAATGGCAGTAAACTTAATATTGTAGATACCCCTGGCCATGCTGATTTTGGATCTGAGGTTGAGCGTATACTTAAAACAGTAGATGCCGTTATTTTAGTGGTAGATGCCTACGAAGGACCAATGCCTCAAACTAAGTTCGTTCTTCGTAAATCTCTAGAACTTGGACATAAGGTGTTAGTGGTTATAAATAAAATTGATAAACCAATGGCTAGACCAGATAAAGTGGTTGATCTTACTTTTGATCTCTTTGGAAGTTTAGGTGCTAGTGATGAACAATTAGACTTTCCATATTTATATGCCATTGCACGAGACGGTATCGCCATAAAAGAATTAGATGATGAAAAAAAAGACATCACACCACTTCTAGATTTCATATATGAAAATGTACCTGTAGCTAAAGGAAATAAAGAAGCTCCATTTAGGATGCAACCTTCAAACCTTGCCTATGATAATTTTCTAGGTCGTTTGGGAGTTGGTAGAGTTTTTGAGGGAACGGTTAAGGTGAATGATACTGTAACAATTATGACGGCTGAAGGAAAAAAGCGAAAAGGAAAGATTTCTAAATTATTCAACTATATAGGAATGGACCGCGTCGAAATCAGTGAAGCAGTTGCAGGTGACATAGTTGCAATAGCTGGAATTGACGACATATATGTTGGTGAAACCATTACAACAGATGATTCAAGTGAACCACTTCCTGCTATTAAAGTTGATGAACCAGCACTTGCAATTGAATTTATGGTAAATGACTCCCCTTTTGCAGGTCGTGAAGGAAGCAAGGTAACTGGCAGACACATTCGTGAACGCCTGGAAAAGGAATTGGAAACTAATGTAGGACTTAGAATTGATTTTGAGGATGGTGAACATATGAAAGTTTATGGACGTGGAGAAATGCACATCGCTGTTCTAATTGAAACAATGCGTCGTGAGGGATTTGAGCTTCAGATTTCCCAACCAGAAGTAATCATGAAAGAAATTGATGGAGTGCTACATGAACCTATTGAAAATGCTGTAATTAATGTACCAGATGAAATGACTGGATCGGTTATAGAAGCAATGGGCAAACGAAAAGGAATCATGACTAACATGAAATCAGAAAATGGAAATACATTGATTGAAATGGGTATTCCCACTCGTGGATTACTTGGTTTTCGTTCTGAGTTCATTGTTATGACAAGAGGGGAAGGATCTTTATATCATTCTTTCGATTGCTTTAAATCTCATATGGGTAATATAGAAAAAAGAACGGTTGGATCTATGATTTCCGGTGAAACCGGATCTACTATGGCTTACTCATTATGGAAACTTCAAGAACGTGGGCCACTTTTTGTAAAACCTGCTACTGAGATTTATGAAGGCATGGTTATTGGAGAAGCTAATCATGGACAAGATATGGTTGTGAATGCCCTTAAAAATAAACAATTAACAAACGTACGTTCTTCTGGAAATGATGAAGCACTGAACCTAACACCAGTTGTAAAAATGACACTTGAAAAAGCAATTGAGTATATTGGACCAGATGAATATGCTGAAATTACACCTAAGAGTGTAAGGCTAAGAAAAAGGCATCTATCTGAACTTGATAGAAAGAGGCAGAGGAGAAGCTAATAGCTATACCATTTTAAATGTAACCTTGATTGGAATGCGAAAGATATCTACAATGTTCATGATTATTCAATATGCCCGAGTAGATGCCCGAGTAGCTCAGTGGATAGAGCAGTAGCCTTCTAAGCTATTGGTCACAGGTTCGATTCCTGTCTCGGGTACCATTTAAAAAAGGTTCTCCGCTAAAGACGGAGGTTTTTTATTATAAGTAAACGAACAGGAATCGAACCGTAATTTGTTCAATTTTTATTTAGCCAATCCAAATTCCTTCATTTTTATTGCAAAGCTTTTTCTAGATATCTTTAAAAAATCAGCAGCTAGCATAACGTTCCCGCCTGCTTGCTTAAGGGCCCTTGTTATCAACTGCTTTTCAAGATTAGCTGTAGCATCTTTTAGTCCACCCCCTTCAATACTAAGAGAACCAGTTATATCATCACGAACACCTCCACTCACTTTTATTAAATCAAGAAGCCTGTTTAATTGTTCCGATGAAAGATCATTCTTTGCACCTTCTAATACAGAAATTGCTAGTTCTACTTGATTTTTAGTTATCATTATATAATTATGAATCATTTTAGTAACGAATTATAATATATAAATCAGATTATGTCAAGAACTTCAAGGTTATAAAAAATAATACTACCACAAAAAACGTCATAACGTTATAACGTCGTGATGTTTTTTTACACCATCAACAAAATAAAAGCAACAACTGCACCAAATGTAGCACCAGCTACCACCTCCCAATGATTATGACCAAGCATTTCCTCCAATTTCGCCTTAGGATTTAATTTATTGATTTCTTTTGCATGCTTGCCTGCTTCGTAACGCAAGTTAATTGCATCATACATAACAACCAAGGCAATTACCGCACTGATCATAAACAAGGTACTTCCAATCCCATCTCTATATGCAACTGTAACAACTAATGCACTTACAAAAGCAGAATGGCCACTTGGCATGCCGCCAGGATTTAAAAAACGAAAACCGTTCTTTCTAATTAATGAATTAGTAATAACCTTGGCTACTTCCGCAGCTAAGATCGCAACAAATGGGATAATGATTGGATATTCTTGTATAAATTGCATGTTTTTTCGTTGACGTCGTATACATATTAATGAGATAACGCTCCAGAGTAAAGATAACTTGAACTATTGCATTCAAATAGGTAGAATTAGATAGAAAAATAAACACAAGCCAAATGCAAAATATAATCAAAAAAACTTTAGCAGTATTATTCCTCTTCGGAGTCGTAGTTCTTTTAAATGGTTGTTTTGGAAGTGATAGTAGTACGACAGCTGCAAGCCTTAAGACATATGAGGGTGGTGAATTTACTATAGATATAGATCCTACTTGGAAGATAATTACACAATCCGATTTTTATGCAGATATTCCAAAAGAAACTATAATTGCATTCACAACTCCGGAAGCCTACGACGGGTTCTTTATTAATGTAAATGTGATTAAAGAAGATCTTGGACAGGAAATTTCATCTATAGATTATGGTAGAGCAAATATTAACTTAAGCGGGCAAAACTTAACTGATTACGAAAAAGTACAAGAAGCCACAATTGATTTAAATGGTAATTCTGCATTGATTCATATCTTCCAAGCACGATTAAACCCAACCGAAAAATTGATTAGATTTGTACAGCTGTACGC
>JAHIYT010000060.1 GCA_018814945.1 Patescibacteria group bacterium | reverse complement strand
TGACTTATCAATAACATCAGCTTCTATTGTTACTTCACGTTGCCCATTTAAGTGATTAATTGAAGTAAGATTTCTTTCGAACGATAATATTGCTATTTCATTTAGAGGTATAGATAAACCACCGGCTGTTCGAATCCTCATATTTTCAAGATTACCAATTGTTGCCCGGTCTTCTTTTTCATACCTAACCCAAATTCTAACTTCATCCAATCCACGATTAATTCTCTGAACTTCTGCTCCAAAAAATCCACTTCTTATTTGATTCATCACATTTTGTAAATTTAATCCCAATAAAAATGCTTTATCTTTGAGAATAACTTTAACTTCGCGCATTCCGACTTGATTGTCATCAATTACATTTTTAAGATCCGATAATTCCTCGAGTTCATACTTAAGATCGACCAACGCGCCATTTAAATCGTCAAGGTTGTTAGAGAGTAATGATACAGATACGGGTTTCCCGAAATGACTTTGTTCAACGTAATTGATTCTTAAGGCCTCCGGAATCGTTCCAACTTCTTTACGTAAAGCGTTAGAAAAATCACTTGAAATGAAGGATCTTTCTTTAGTATTTATTAAATTCACAACAACAGACCCCGTACTGGATGAGGTTATACTTTTAACAATACTAGTAACAACAGGTTTATCTTCTTTTTTACTGAATCTTTCACCAACAATCTTTGCTTTACTATCAATTCTATCTAATATTGACATAGTCAGATTCTCAGGTGTCCCGGGTGGCATTTCCACATTTATATTTGCATAATTGACGTTTCTAAATCCCCCAGACCCCATTCTAATTACTCCTCCATTCATAGCACTAATAGTAATAATAAATAGACTTGTCACAATTGTTAAAGTAAAAAATTTATTATTTATTACCCATCTCAAAGCTGGTGCGTAATAATTATCCCTAAATTTAAATGTTAGTTTCTTGATATATTTTTCAAAACGTGATATTTTACGGCTGGTATCCATAGCTTTTGAATGTGCAATATGAGCTGGTAAAATTAATGCTCCTTCTAATAATGAGATAGTTAATGTTGCAATAACAACAAATGCCATTTCCCGGAACATTTGTCCGAACATTCCTTGTATTAATAGCATTGATGAAAAAGCTATTACTGTTGTTAAAATTGCTGAGAAAACTGCAGGTAGAACTTCTAAAACCCCATCGATTGCTGCTCTTATAGGTTTTTTCCCTTTTTCATGATGCTGATAGATATTTTCGCCAATAACAATACCATCATCTACAAGGATACCTACGACTAATATCATTCCAAATAAGGAAATTCTATTCAAAGTTAAATTATATGCTGATGCTAAGAAGAACATTCCCATAAATGAAAGAGGAATCGATATCGCAACCCAGAATGCCAATCTTTGATTTAAGAAAATAGTTAAAAATATTATTACAAAAATGAATCCCAATACTCCATTATTCAGGAGAATGCGCTCCATCGTTTTAACGCCAAGTGATTCATCATTAATTATAGTCGCCTTAATTAAATCATTTTGGCTATTGAATTGTTTAACATAATCTGTGACAGATTCAGCAATTTGTTTGATATCCTCATTGGCAGTATACTGTACTTTAATCAGTACTGCGGGTTCGTCATTAACATAGACACGATTTGGATCTTCTGACCATTTATCTTGTACATTAGCTACATCATTTAATCTAACAATAGCACCATTATTAGCTGTTTTTAGAATGATATCTTTTAGATCATTTGCATAAAATTGTTTTTGTTTAGTTCTTATAAGCAGTTCTTCATCTTGCCCGCGAATAGTTCCGCCAGTAAGATCAATGTTGGCACGTTTTATAGCATTTACTGCTTCAGTAAAACTGATATTATAAGCCCTAAGGTCGCTTTCGCGAAATGATATTTCTATTTCTTCTGACGGAAAACCACTAATGATTAATTTGCTAATACCGGGAATTTGTCTTAATTCATCTTCGATTAATCTAGCTTCATTCTTCAATATTTTTAGATTCACATTACCACTAATCATAAAATCAATAGCATCTGATCTGAATTCCCATTTACTTACATTAACCGGCTCCATTCCGGCTGGGAATGAATTAA
The DNA here is from genome assembly GCA_018814945.1 of Patescibacteria group bacterium. Classification (GTDB taxonomy): domain Bacteria; phylum Patescibacteriota; class Gracilibacteria; order UM-FILTER-43-11; family UM-FILTER-43-11; genus JAHIYT01. The sequence goes on along the minus strand of JAHIYT010000060.1, from coordinate 34 downwards.
TCGCATCAACTGCGTTACGAACATCTTGTAATAC
>JAHIYT010000059.1 GCA_018814945.1 Patescibacteria group bacterium | reverse complement strand
CAATAAAAGTATTAGCACCAATAAACCATATGTTTTAAGCAGTCCTGGATACTTACGTACAAGTTTTTTAGCAATAATATCTTTTAGGTATTTTTTTCTATATATTGCTAATACAAAACCGGCTACGATCAGGATAAGTCCAACAGCAAGGCTGAGTTTGGTAAATTGGAAATTTGGATCCGGGAGTGCAACAAAATAATATTTTAATGTTAGAAAGCGTTCCATCAGAGTAAGTAGTTAAGAATTATTTTTTAGTGATTCGTTTTTTGGTTATTTTCTTTGGTTCTTCATCTTCTTTTTCATCTTCGTTACCGCAATATGGGCAAATATTGTAAATACTAGGGTAACTCTTTTTGCATTTTTTACATGCTTTTTTAACCTTTGTACTGCAGTTAGGACAATAGGTGTAGTCTCTATCCACCAATGTCATGCATTGTGAGCATGTAATACTCCTTTCTTCACCACCTTCTGCAAGTACTTTATGTTCCAATTCTTCATAATAACGTTCGAGATTTGTATGACTAGGACGGATAATCAAATATAGTAGAACACCAAGTATTGGTACTGCGATATTTATCAAAATTGCAAATGTCTGAAAAATCAAACTACTTGATCTATGTATTGAGTCTCTTGTTACCCAAATAATAATTGAAAGCCACAAAAGCCCAAAATAAGATAAGGCTACAATTTGCACAGTACTAAATGTTGGTGAACTTGCAAAATCCATAATATCGTTAATAAAGGAAGGCATAATTTTTAATTTTAAATTTTAAATTATTAATTTTGAGAAGGAAGATTATGTTTTTTATGCGAACAATGCACAAGGAAAATAAACGAGAGGGCAGCGGTTACTCCGTAAGCAACTTTAACATATAAAGACGGAGCACCATGCAAAAAATCAATCCCAAGCATGCCAAGGGAGTATAGCATAAGAGTCATACTGCCCACCACCCCAGATAAATGAATTCTTCTACTTTTTTTCACAGAATACACGAATAAAATTAATGAAAATAATGCTGCATATAGTTGTGTGGGGTGTATTGGGTTAACAAAGGGGATATTTGTGGTATCGAATGATATTCCCCAAAGCAGATCAGTTGGAGCTCCATATTGTGTGCCACTAAAGAAATGACCAACATGAATAAATATCATGGCAAAAATGGTAGCCAAAATTCCCGTATCAAACCATTCCCAAAAATCTTCATTTGATTTTTTAGCCAAAATATAGGTTGAAACAGCAAAGCCAACTATTATCCCGAAAATGCTAAAATGCAGATCCCAAATAAATAGAATATACAAAAGATTGTTTTTGAATATTGCCCAATTCTCAATTACATAAAAAAGCCTCCCAACAACCAATACAGCAAGGAAAATATACAAAATATAGTGTGATAAAAACGCTAGATTAAGCTTTTGACGAGTTGTATGTTTAATAATAAATGCTCCCGTAAATAAAAACGACAAAGCAAGAATAATATTAAAAGTTTTTATAGTTATTGAGCCGTATTGAAATAGAATTTCGAGCATAGCTAACATATTATAGAATCTGAAATCAGAGATCTGAGATCAGAAATAATCTACCTTATCTCTACACCTTGTTCAAAGCCACCACCTGCTGTGAATCCTGGGGGAGCAGGTTTATTATCCTTTTCTATATAGAAAGGATCAATAGATTTTGAATTGCTCATATCAATATCACCAGGGACACCGGTAAGGGTTATAGTAGTTGCACCGCCACCATAAACACAAGTTCCAAGTCCGGCAGTACATTCTCCACCTCCACTAAAGTATGTACCAGCAGAAATATAGCCAAAGCCAGAACCATCCCTTACAGTGAATCTTCTTATATAATCCATATCATATATCTGTGAGCAGATTGGAGCAGCCTGCCCAAAACAATCAACTCCGTCTGGATAAATTCTATTAGGAGCACCACCTATGGTATTGCGGGAAACGATACTACCTTGCCAATATAATTGATTTTTCAAATCAACTGAGTTAGCTGCACCGCTGCCATAGTAAAGCGTTGAGCCATCAGGGCTGCTAAGCAAGCTGCCTTCTGTATAAAGCAGTCCAACAATGTTCGTTGGTTCGTAATGCACGTAAGTATTACCGCCATCACCATTTTCATCTTCAAGTACGATCATTCCAAATGAAGTACCGGTTCCATGAGCAATATTATTTCTAATAAACAGACTAATGCCACCTTTGGTAATAATTGTATATTTGTAACCGTCAGGAATTTCAATATCAACACCATTACCGATTTGTAATATATCAGCTCCGTTACTAAAGTCACCTTCGTATACAGCTATTATGGTATCGGTATTATTATCGACTTTAACACAACCACCATCACTATCTGGAAGATTGGCTAAAATAGTAGTACCAGTAATTGTGCATGGTTCAATATTTCTGGTAAGGTCAGCTACATTGTTTCTAATTTGCCTTCTAAGTTCAGATGAGCCAGTAGATGTAATAGATTCAAGATCTCGACCGCCAACAGTTTCATACACATTTTCACCGGTTACAATGCCTGACGCTTGCACACCAATGTTTTTAACGCCAACATCTTCAATCGTTCTGGATGGCTCATACACGGCATATACACTTGAATCAAACGGAGAATCCTGCATTCTGTATGCAATGTATTGATCCAAATTATAAGTAACATCTGTAGTAAATCCTTCACCGATCCATTGAATTGGGGTAAAGCCAATAGTAACAGGGGAGCTAGCTCCGATTGCAAGATTGGTTAAAACATTAAACAAATCACCACGATCAATTGTAATAGGTGGATCAATTGGTGTATCTGTATAATCAAGCTCTTCAAGATCTGCATCTAATGGTAAATCCCAAATTCCATCAGTGTCATAAGAGCCAATAGCATCTAGCGTTGTAGATGTATCAAAGTCAAAATCAAATGAATAACTTGAAGAATGTCTATTAATTGAATCACTATGGAAAGCGGAACTTTGAGCATTGCCAATACCATAACCTAATGCATATCTTGGACTTCCGGACACGATAGGGTCGCCACGTCCTGTCTCACCATCACCTGCAGCATCACTCGAATCTATATCCCTTATATCAAGTACTTGCGATCCGATTCCACCACCACCATTTTCAAAGTTCATATAATTATCAACCGCAAGACCGGTAATAGAATCCAGAGTACTTACATTACTAAAATCAAAGCTTGCATTAGCTGGCACGCCAACAATCAATGGATTCTGATCAATTACACCGTTAGATGTAATTAAAGCTGGGCCAAAGTCATATGAGGCATTAAGTGGGTTGCCACCAAGTAGAGCTGTTGTATTATCAATAATATATTCAGTTTCAGCTGCAAGTGTTTCAACTACACCGGCTGCAACTGAAGGCAGCTCTAAATCGTCTGTAGTAAATATAATTTCATCCATAATAAATTCCTGACTACTGCAACCACCACAATTTGTTGGTGCGTAAGCAACGACCTGAACTGGATATGTATTTACTACGACATCTTCTAATGTGAACACCAAATGAACACCATCTCCCAGGTCGGCTGTATTGTCGTAAAGCAGGCCACCACTGGAAGCATCTATATCATCCAATCTAGCGGGAATTGATGTAGGAGAAATGGCAGTATTAACTGAGTCAAAATTAAAGTTGTTAGCTTGCATATTGAAATCGGCAACTACGCTTCTAACCCACAAATTAGAATCACCCTCTTCTATAACATTATTCTCTCCATTAAAGTTAACCTCATCTATTTTTACTTTAACTGGGACAATTGGATTGCCAAGAATATCCATTGGTTCAAATACATATTCAATAATATCTTTACCATCTGCAATTGCAGTGGCAGCACCGCTCGAATCAATAGATGTATTTGTTAAATCTACTACACCTGCTCTTACATAAAATATAATTGGATCAACAATAGAAGTGGTTAGTCCGGCTCCATTTACAACATCTCCGGTGATTTCGTATGCACAAAAGCCCACATCTACCGTCATAAGATCACCGGCTTGTATTAAAGTTAAATTCAAATCATCACCTTCGATATCGTTAACTATAGTGTCAGCAGTACAACCGGCAAAATCAGATGAGCTATGTGCAGTTAAAGTAAGGATTGTTTCATCCAGGTCTATTCCAGATTCCGGGTCAGTCGCAAAGTTTTCCCAAATAACGGTCCCTATATCACTATTATTCGCGAACCACGATTCATTAATTGCCAAAAGTTCAGGTGGGGTTTGATCCGGTATCCATGTTGTATAAACACCAAAATTAAAATCATCCTGGCTAAATTGAATCCATCCTAAATTCTCACTCCATGCATAACCATATAGATGATGACCTATATCGAGCGGTACGGGAACACATTCAGTTGTCCATTCACAAATATCAGGTACGAGTCCACAAGCAGTTTCATCCTTGCCTGTACAAAAAGGACTTTCCAGCGGAGCAGCGTCTGGTTCATCAGCATCCATATATACACCCCAGTTTGTAGAACTTTGAGCAACGCCGGGATCAAAAGTATCTGAAGAAAGCTTTATCCAACCTGTATATTCGCTCCATATATAACCCCCAAAAACTCCGTCATAAGTTACATGTGCAAAATTTTCATCAGGGAAAAGAAGTGCATCACCAAT
>JAHIYT010000058.1 GCA_018814945.1 Patescibacteria group bacterium | reverse complement strand
CTCCCAATTACCTTTATTCACATTCATTTGATATCTGCCACCACTAGTATCTGCCACAATCACAGAATTATTTTCCCAAACCAAATTTTCAATAATATAAGGCACCTCCCAGATCAATGGTGTAGAACCGGAAACAGAATATACCTTCAGAATATCGTAAGACCTATCGTAAACAAGATACTTTGATTGATTAGGGGCAATCCAAACCTGATCTGCATTATTCTCCAAAACAGTAGTTGTATAAAAATCTGGATAAGGCACTAAAAATATCTGTGGATACAAACTTACATTTTGATTATCCAAATAAATATTCTTAGTCCATTCATAATAACCATCTTTCTGTATTTCTAGTGCATGTGCACCAAGATCTAAACCAAAAATCTTGTCGCAAGCCCTATCACTACGAAATTCCCCATCTAAATACAAATCTGCCTTCTTTGGCACAGTGCAAACATCAATTACCGAAGTCTGTATTACTTCATTCTCTTCAAAGTCATACCTGTAGCCATAGGTTATAAAAAGTGATAACAAAAAAATCCCTATAAATATGGAAATTGAAAGAACTTGGCCAATGATTCTCAACATTATTTTTTTCACGTACTTCAAAAACGGAGCTTATTTATACCATGCATAAGCCAAAAGTGTCAATGTTATTTTGGTATAACTTCAGTCCCACCAGTTCCATCTTTTACAATCCATTTTCCTGATTCCTGAATTTTATCTCTAATTTCATCCGACTTTTTATAGTCTTTTTCATCACGCGCTTTATTTCTTTCTAAGATCCATTCAACAATCTGTGGCGGTATTTCAAATTTAATTTCTTCATCTAATTTAAGCCCCAACACAGTATCCATTTTCTTCATTGTGGACAATTTGTCACCATTGTTTATGGACATGTCGTCCAATAGCTCGTAGGCTAAGGCAAGCGCTTGAGGCATATTTAGGTCGTCATTAATGGCATCGGCAAAACTCTGTAGGCGAGATTCATCAATCTCGCCTTCGGTTTCACCTAATGCCATTACTTTTTCGCGCAAACGTCGTAGACCTGTTCGTGCCGCGTCCATACCCTCCCAATCAAATGCCAACTCCTTTCGGTAATTGGATTGTAAACAAAAATATCTATAATCCAACGGGTCATAACCCTTTTGAATTAAGGCAGATAGTGTCAAAAAATTATCTCCGGATTTTGCCATCTTCTCTTTGTTTTTTAGAACAAGAAAATTTCCATGCATCCAATATTTTACCCATGGATGTTTTCCGCTCGCTCCTTCCGCCTGTGCAATCTCATTGGTGTGATGTACCGGAATATGATCAATTCCTCCGCAGTGAATATCAAACTGATCACCCAAATACCTACTGCTCATAGCTGAACATTCAATATGCCAACCTGGGAATCCTTTGCCCCATGGCGAGTCCCATTGCATATCTTGATCACCATGTTTGCTTTGTACAAACCAAAGAACAAAGTCACTCGCATTCCTCTTATTTTCATCAACTTCAATTCTTGCACCAGCTTGTAACTCTTGCTTGTCCAACTGCGCCAACTCTCCGTAATATTTAAATTTAGAAGTATCGTAATAAACATTTCCGTTTTTGCCGATATAAGTCAGTCCATTTTCTTCTAATTTTTTCACCTGATCTATCATTTCCTGAACATGATCAGTAGCCTTCGGTTTCACAGTCGGCTTTAAAAAATTCAATCTATCCATATCCTCCAAAAATGCTTGAGTATAGTATTCAGCAATTTCCCAAACAGTTTTTTTCTCCCTTTCCGCACCCTTCTTCATTTTATCCTCACCTTCATCTTCATCACTGGTCAGATGACCCACGTCCGTAATATTCATTACATGATTCATGACATATCCATTAAACTCTAACGCTCTCCTCAAAAGATCTTCAAAGACATAAGTCCTCAAATTCCCAATGTGAGCGTAGTTATAAACCGTTGGTCCACAGCAATATAAACCAACCCTTCCTTCTTCAATCGGCTCGAATTCTTCTTTTTGCCTTGTGAGTGTATTAAATATCTTCATTTTGTATTTTACAGTCAAAATTTTAGCAAAAAAGGTTATAATGAGCTATGTTAAATAATGGGATTCAGGATTCAGCATTCAAAACTCAGCTGAATTCAGAATCCTGAGTACTGAATTCTGAACAAATGAAACTTTCCGTAATCATTCCAACATATAACAGGGCCGATACTCTAAAAGTCTGCCTACAGAAACTACTCGCTCAACAAGGCGTAGATTTTGAGGTGATTGTTGTTGATGATGGTTCGACCGACCATACAGAAAGGATCGTCAAAAAATTTGCCGAGGTCCGATACATTAAACAAAAATCTACACACCAAGCTGTTGCACGTAATCGAGGCGTTGAGGAGGCATCCGGTGACGTCATTGTTTTTATAGGCGATGACATTTTTGTAGAACCAGAATTTTTAATGAAACATCACGACAGACACGCAGAAAATCCAGATGAAAATGTGGTGGTTCTTGGCTTTACTACTTGGGATCCAGAGGTTAAAATAACTCACTACATGCGCTTTTTGGAAGACTCTGGTTGGCAGTTTGGTTACAAATTCCTCCACCCAAAATTCATTGGTCGACTTGATCCATATAAATTTTTCTATACTTCAAATATCTCTCTCAAAAAAACACTCTTCGATAAAGAAAAATTCAACGAACATTTCCTCTATTATGGTTGGGAAGATATCGAGTTGGGGTATCGTTTATGGAAACACCACAGCATGGAAATCTACTACGAACCAAATGCTATCGCATACCATCACCACCATATTCCGGAGTCCGGACTCCAAAATAAAATGAGAAATGTGGGCAGGTCCGCATTACACTTTCACCGCTTACAGCCTGACATCCGCGTGATACCAATGGGGCTAAAAGCAATGGTGTTAAAGCTTGCTAGTAACAGGTATACACTTCCACTCTTCCGCATACTAGGCAAGAACATTTATTACAAATTCAAATCATGGCATGAGTTTTTTAATGGTGTAGAAGAGGAGATTGATTGATGTTGTTCGTCTTTTGTCTTTAGTCTTTTGAACAACAAATAACAACCAACCAACAACCAAGTTGCTTTTTACCCATTTTTTTCATAAGATAATGGGTAGTTCTCAAATAAAAAATTATGAAAACAAAATCACTCAAAATTTTTGCACTAATATTGGTAGTACCAATTCTTTTTTCTGGGTGTCTAACACCAAAATGTCCAAAGCCAAAAGAAAATATTCCTGGCACTAGCACTTTTAGGTCCGACTGCCCATACGAAGAAGAAAGCACTTCTGCATCTAGAACACACGAACTAAATTTCTATTTTGTACATGACAATACCGAGGATTTTCAGGAGCAGATTCAGGCTTTCCAAAGCCAAAATCCAGGGCTTATAGTTCGTACAAAAAAATTCGTGAATTTAGAAGAATATGAAAATCTTCTAATCAATGAAATTGCAGAAGGTGAAGGACCAGATGTTTTTATGATTCATAACTCTTGGATCACAAAACACTATAAAAAACTTCTGCCACTTCCGCTCGATCAACCAATAATCATGAATGCAGACATGTTCCGTCAAACATTCTTTCAGGCTGCATCTGACGACTTACTCATTGATGAAAAAATCTACGGGATGCCACTTGCAATCGACAATCTAGCAATTTTCTACAACAAATCTTACTTCAAGGATTTAATCGCAACATCTGATAGACCTGGTGATTTATGGGGGAATATTAAAGAACAAGTCTTTACTCTTACAAAGCGCAATAACAGCCCAGAACGTTTTGCACTCGCAGGTATTGCATTGGGTCGTGCGGATAACATCTCCAGCGCAGTCGATATATTACTCGCTATGATGTTGCAGTACGGAACTGAATTTTACGATGAAAAAGAGGAGCAGGCCATATTCGCAAATGCACAAAGTGCAGGAACAGGAGGCGTAAACAAACCTGGCCTTGAAGCATTCGAACTCTTCACAAGTTTCGGACTTTCCAGCTACAAAAACTATAGTTGGAACGACACCATAACCGGTTTTGTTCCGGAAGATAAAGAAGTAAATCCATTCGTTCGCGGCAAGGTTGCAATGATTATCGGTTATCCATACCTCTACGACATAATTACAGCTGCAATTCAAAGCCAGCAATCACTTGGAGAAGATCACATCGACATTGATGACGTTGGAATTTCCGTATTCCCACAAATAGTAAGTAGTGCAGAAGCAACATCTCGTGACACATTTTCCAGTTACTTCCCACTAGTAGTTGCGCGTACAACCGACATGCCACAAGAAGCTTGGTCATTCATTCAATTCCTTACTAGTGCTGACGCACTGCAAACCTACCACAAAAAAACCAACCGTCCTACAAGTCGTACAGATATGGTCGCAGATCAGCAAACCGAAGCGTTATTTGGCACATTTGCTTTCCAGGCACCATTTGCTAAAAGTTACAAAATCTACGATTCCTCCGCTTATTACAAGATATTTACGGATGCGATTCAAGACGTAATCAAAAACATTTCCTCAGCGGAAGATGCATTGGAAGAAGCTCAGGAAAAGATTACTTGTGTTCTTAAAAAAGAAAAAGGATTAATCGATGCCGGAACTGATTGTAATATCTAATTTATTACAAGATTAGTTATTATAAAATTACAAGATTATTGTAGTTATTCCTAAAATTAATCTTGTAATAGCCAATCTTGTAATCTTGTAATGATAAAAAAAATCACACAAATACTATGGGGCATATTTCTCTTCACCTTCCCACTATCTCTTCGTTTTGTCATATATGAACAATTTAGCTACCGCTTCGGCAACTTCAATCCATGGGTTACTGGCTTCTTATATCTACCAGAGGTCTTACTCGGAGTTGTCTTTACTTTATGGTTCATCAATCGAATAAAGACAAAAGACTACGAACTAAAGACAAATTTTAATTGGCTCTGGATACTTCTGATCCTCTTCGTTCTAAATGCCGGAGTGATCAGTTTTATTAATGGAGACCCATTTCTATTCGCATTTTTCTTATTACGAATTATAGAAGCTGTCGCAATTTACATTCTGATTACCGACGAGCTTTTACCGATAAAAACTATCGTCAAAATTCTACTCTCCGCTGCCCTAGTGCAAATAATATGGGGATGGGCTCAGTGGAAACTAAACCACTCACTCGGTCTAAATTGGCTTGGAGAAGCCGTTGTTAGCGATACAACCATGAATGTTGCGAAAGAAAATCTTGGAGAAGGTGTAAAACAAATTCGCCCATATGGATCATTCCTTCATCCAAACATTTTGGCCGCATATTTAATGACAATATTATTTATTACCATTCCTTATCTTAAAAAATATAGATTACTTTTTTGGATGATAGTTCTCGCTGGTGGTGTTTATTTTACGCAAAGTAGTGCAGCCGGTTTTATCACACTAATTGGCCTTGGTTTCGTAATTCTATTCTCATTCCTCAAAGAAATAAGAACTAAACAAATTATTTCACTCCTTACACTAGTCATTCTATTCCTCGCAAATGCATGGTTTTTTCATAATAGTTATGCTGTCGGCATTAACAATGAATCAATTCAGGAAAGACTAGATCAAAACGTAATCAGCTATAGCATGTTTATTGATAATCCTATTGGTGTTGGAATAGGCAATTACACACTTGAAATCGAGAAATATGCGTCAGACAAACTTCTGCCATGGGAATTCCAACCAGTTCATAACGTCTATTTTTTAATAATCAACGAAACAGGAATTCAGGGAATCGTCTTATTACTAATCGCCTTAGTCCTAATTTTCTACCATTACTGGGATAAGGGTTTCATAGTTCCAATCTTCGCTCTAGTTTTTATAGCACCTTTCGACCACTTTTTATGGGATAGTTTTGTTGGGGTGATTTTGGTAGCATTGGTTATGGGATTCTTCTCGCTATCGAATAAAACCGAATGAAAGCACATTACGTAACAAAAACACCGGAAGAAACAATTGAACTCGGCAGATCTCTAGCTACTAGTTTAAGCGGCGGAGATGTCATCCTTTTATTTGGTGATCTCGGTTCTGGCAAAACACATTTCACAAAAGGAATTGCAGCTGGTTTAGGCATCACTGACACAATCAAAAGCCCTACATTCGCATACGTACGCAAATATATTTTGGAAAATCCGAGATCTGAGATCCGAGATCTGAGATATTTTTATCATTACGACCTTTACCGCTTAAATCTCGGTGACGATCTAACATCTATCGGCTACGAAGAATCAATACTCGATGACAAAGCCATTAATGTTATAGAATGGGCAGATAGGATTGTTGAAAAATATCCGGCAAAACACATCAAAGTTGAATTCATTTCGCATGAAGAAGAGCACAGTATTATGATTGAATTTTTTGATTCAGAAATAGTCCCAGAAGAAAAAATTGAACAATTTTATGAAGAATGGTCTTGCCCAATGCATGTGCGTGCACATATAAAACAAGTCTCAAGCGTCGCTATGCAAATTGCTCAGCAATACGTTACAGAAGGCGAAATAGTAAATCTAAACCTACTCTACACCGCTGCAATGTTGCACGACCTCACTCGCATCTGTGATTTCCATAAATTAGATAAAGATCTATTTAATGAGGACATCAGTGATGGCAAATGGAACAAATGGAAAGAACAGAGAAAAAAATGGGAAGGAATTCATCATGCAGATATCGCATTCGAATTTTTTAATGGTCTCGGCTATTCAAAAACTGCTGAACTCATCCGAATCCATAAATCTCGTATAATTGCTGAAGAACCTGAAGTCTTAAATACTCTCGAAAAAAAGATTATGTACTACGCAGATAAACGCGTAAAACACGATGAAATAGTTGATTTAGATGAACGTTTTCGTGATGGTTGGGAAAGATACGGGCAGTACAACGACACACAAACACGTCAGTTATTCGAAAAAATAGAAAAACTCACACATGAGCTCCAAAATGAACTATTTGATGGAATTGAAATTAGCCCGGAGGATATACAATAACAATTTTCAATTTACATTTTACAATTTTGAAATGTCTGAAAATTGAAAACTTAAAATTGTAAATTATTCATCCTCCTTTTCTTCCTCGCTTTCATCCTCATCCTCATCTGGTTCTATTTCGGTATCTCCGCCCAAATCTGTTTGAACATTCAATGCATCAACACCGTAGTATCTTAGAAAATTGTCATAAATTAACTCCACTATTCCTTCTACAGTAATCAAAACAAACCACACTATCGGCATTGCGCCAAGTGTAATAAATAATTGAGAAGAGCCTGTTGCAAGTGCGACAAATGCAAGACCAATACTCAAGAAAGTTCCAAGCGCGACGCTGTATATTCCAAGTAGTGAATACTCATAGCCTGCCAGCACTTCCATAATGAGTGCAGATATAAATGCACTAAGTAAGAAATGCAAAGCGGCAACCCCTATTACAATATCAAGTGGCATTGCAAGTAAATAAAGTGGAATTGTAAGTAGGAACAAAATCAGATTGAACAGAAACACATGAGTCAGAATAGTTTTTCTTCGGCTATATTTTTGACTATCCATAAAGGTCACCATGAGTGCAGTTACAGTATTAGCCGTCAGAGTTCCCATAAAAGCCATAATTATAATTGCAAAAACAGAAAGTGATGTTGCCTCATCTCCCGCAGGGATTACAGCAAGCATAATAAAGTACACCACAAAAGCAGCCAGTGTACCGGCTATACCGCCAGTGATACCACTGAGTAATCTTAGAAAGAAAAGTGTAAATGTAAGAGGTCTTTTTTCTACCATTTTAATATTTATTATTTGTTATTAATTAGTCTTTGGTTCAGTTAGCATGATTAGAAATAAAAGTATTAATCCAATTGTAATTCCAACGTCTGCGAGATTAAACACAGGGATCGGTTTTAAAACAATAAAGTCCACTACATACCCTTTTACAATTCTCTCAATCAAATTTCCAACTGCACCACCCATGATTATACCGAATAAAAACGGTTTTAGGAACTTATGCTTTTTTGCACCAAAAACATACTCCTGAGCGAACCTGAAAAGCACCACCAAAATAATAAGCGAACCCACTATTTGCACCAATAATGGCATCTTTATACCAAAAGCAATCCCACTATTTGTCTGTATATCCGTTAAATAGAAAAAGTCCTTTATAAAAGTAGCAGGTTTATAAAATTCAGTCCTCACCAAAAACTTTGTAACCAAATCCAAAAGCAACAGGTCTATTGCAGCAACAATTGCTATTATGTGTTGTTTGTTTGTATTTTTTTTCATCGTACACATTGTCGTGGAATGCATGGGTTATTGCAAGAAAAAATCAGATCCAAAATTTAAAATTGCTAATATTCAATCACTAATCAAAGAGTTATTTCGTCATTTCGTTATTTCGTCATTTCATTTATAATAACCCCTGCTATTAACTCAAATATCTTGGCAAGAGATTATCAAATAGATAGGGTCCTGGCGATTACATTCTTTTGTTTGCTCATATTCGGAATCATTATGATTTCCAGCGTTAGCGTATACGAGTCTTACCAGCTAACCAGCGACATGGTCAAACAAGGATACATGGATGAACCGACTAATAGTTTTTATTTATGGAGACACTTTTGGCGTGCATTATTTTCGATTCCAATATGGATCTTCGCAATTTATTTCCCATTACAATTCTGGAAGAAGGCAGCTTTACCACTATTTATAGTTTCATGGGTACTCCTCCTCGCACTCTTTTTACCGGGAATTGGCGCAAATTACGGTACCTCAACCAGTTGGATTAACCTCCCGTTCTTACCTTCGGTCCAGCCAGCTGAGATCG
>JAHIYT010000057.1 GCA_018814945.1 Patescibacteria group bacterium | reverse complement strand
CTATGATTGAATCTGGATCTGAATTGGGAAACAGAATAAAAGATATTGTTGTAAGAGGTGATTTAGTTGATGACGACACCATAATGCAAGTAGTGGAAAGTTTTTTGGCTGGAAATACTTCTAAGCAGTCAGTTGTGTTTGATGGAATTCCAAGAACTATAACTCAGTCTGAAAAATTGCTTGAGCTTCTTAAGTCTCACAATCGTGAAGTATTCGGTTTAATTGTTGACATCTCTGAGGAAGAAGCTGTAAAGCGCTTAACTCAACGTAGGGTTTGTTCTAAGTGTAAAGAAATCTATCCGGCTTTTTATAAAGAACAAGAGTGTTCACAATGTGGAGGTATACTTATTACTCGTCAGGATGACAGCAATGTGGATGCTATTAAAAAGCGTTTGGAAAATTACTCTAATGAAACAAGACCTGTAATTGATTATTTCAACAAAATAGACAGATTGATCAAGGTTGATGGGGAGCAGGCGATTCCGGATGTAACAGAGGAGATGATTGATAAATCTGGGTACCTGTTCTCTTAATTTTAAATTTACAATTTTAAATTTTAAAACGTTTGTGAATTGTAAATTGTGAATTGTAAATTAAATAATTCATGAACAATAATATCCCAATAAAAACTCCGGAAGAAATAGAGATCATTCGAGAGGGTGGGGCTGTTTTAAAAGAGGTTTTAATTAAAATGGGAGAAATGGTTCGTCCCGGTATCTCTACATACGAATTGGATCAGGAGGCCGAGAGAATAATCAGGTCACATGAAGGTTGTACTCCCGGTTTTAAGGGCTACAGAGGCTTTCCTGGCACCCTATGTATCTCTATAAATGATGAAGTGGTACATGGTATCCCTCGTAAAAATAGAATTTTAAACAATGGTGATATTGTAGGAGTTGATTGTGGAGTCCTATACAAAGAATTCTATACAGATGCTTGTCGTACTTTTATGGTTGGTGATGTCCATCCTAATGTACAACACTTTGTTGAGACTACAAAAAAGGCCTTAGAAGAGGCAATAAAATGGGTCAAGCCGGGTAATTATATTGGTGATATTTCGGCTGTTATACAGAAAATTCTTACTGGCCAAGGCTATAGCCCAGTTGTTGAATGTACTGGTCATGGGGTTGGGCGAAATTTACACGAACCACCAGAAATTCTAAATGTTGGTGAAAAAGGAACTGGCCCAGAGATTAAGCCGGGTATGGTTCTTGCTATTGAGCCTATCGCTAATATGGATGAAAGTGAAGTTGCTACCGCAGAAGATGGATGGACGGTAATAACAGCTGACGGATCACTTTCTGCTCACTTTGAACATACCGTTGTGGTTACGGAGGATGGATGTGAGGTGGTTGTTTAGCAGCCTACTTTACAATACGCAAGTGACTTGGTTTTCCACGTACTTTTTCGGCCAGGTCTTCTTTTTCCTGCCCTTCACTTAGTAAGTTTTCTAAAATTAATGTTGATACATCGTGTTCTCCGGCTTCTCGTGGCTCTTTACATGCGTTAATTAGCTCTTTTTCCATTTCTGTTTCCATTTCACTATTTATTGCCGATAGGTCGTTTTTTGCTAATTTTGCCTTGTCTACGTCACCGGTCGATTCCAATATTTTAACAATTACTTGTGCAGCAGCTTTTGCAAGCCCCATTTCATAAATATCTAACTCATTCATATTAATTCCATACCTAAGCCCCACCTCTCTAATGTCCAGTGTAATTCTTCTTTTGTGGTATTCTGCTTCACCACCAGAAAGAGCCATTATGACTTTACGGAAGAATCCTACTTTTTCCACTTTGGCTTCATACATCTCTGTATCAGGATTAGATGGCTCTTTGCTAACAGTTTGAAGATCTGGTTTTTCCTCTTTTCTCATTATTATGAATTATTAACTACCGTATAATTATATCATAAAATGTATATTTATACAATACTTTTGTTTTATTGCAATACCTTTTAAGAAAAACACGAAAATTCCCTTTGCTAACCGCAGTAGTTTGTGTAAAATCTTATAGCTTATGTTTAAGCTAATCAATAGGGTAATACTTGAATCACTTATCCTGCTTAATGGAACTACGTGATTCATCCTTATTGCACTATAGGCCTAACGGCCTGCGCTCCATTCGGATCGTATTACTCGCTACTACGTATGGCTAAAGAAGTAATTGAGGTTGAAGGTAAAATCATTGAATGCTTATCAAATGCCACTTTTAGAGTTGAACTGATAGGTGAGAATTACAAAGGACACACGATTTTAGCGCATGTTTCCGGCAAGATTAGGATGAATTACATACGCATTCTACCTGGAGATTTAGTTACTGTTGAAATGACGCCTTATGACCTAACAAAAGGTCGAATTACATACAGGCACCCAACACCAAAAAAAGAAACAGAATAATTATTTAGCATTTATCATTTTTCATTTCATGAAGGTAAGAGCATCCGTTAAGAAAATTTGTGAATATTGTCGTGTAATCAAAAGAAAAGGTGTCATTAGGGTTATTTGTCATAGATCAAAAAAACATAAACAAAGACAAGGATAACTTATTTCTGATCTCAGATTTCTGATCTCAGATCCAAATTATAATTTTCATATGGCTAGAATAGCAGGAGTGAATTTACCTAAGGGTAAGCGTATAGAAATAGCACTCACATACATCTTTGGAATCGGCAGAAGTGTAAGCAAAGAGCTTTTGAATAAATTAAAGATTGATCTGGATACAAAAGTAGAAAATCTAACTGCTGATCAGGAACAAAAAATTCGTGATGTAATAGGTAAGATGGTTACAGAGGGTGACCTAAGAAGGCAAGTAACTAACGATATCAAAAGACTGCAAGAAATCGGAACTTACAGGGGTTTTCGTCACAGAAGAAAACTTCCCGTAAGAGGACAAAGAACTAAAACTAATGCTCGTACTAAACGTGGTAAGAAAATGACAATGGGTAGCGGTAAGATTAAAGCTACAAAGAAATAACATTTAACAATTAACATTTAACATTTGACTGTCAAAGGTCAGTTGTCAAATGTCACATGTAATAATTATGGCAGATAAACAGAAGAAAACTAGTACTAAAAAGATTAAACGCACTGTTCCAGAGGCGAATGTTTATGTAATCGCTTCTTTCAATAATACTTTGATGTCTTTGACCGAGCCGAATGGCAGCGTCATTGCTCAATCCAGTGCAGGTGGATGTGGTTTTAAGGGGTCAAGAAAATCAACTCCTTATGCTGCTACAGTGACTGCTGAAAAGTTAATGCAAAAAGCAGCTGCTTATGGTGTTCAAAAGGTAAAGGTGTTTGTTAAAGGTGTTGGCACTGGTCGTGAACAAGCTATTCGTGGCTTACAAGCTGCTGGAATGGAATTAGAAGCTATTTTCGACACCACTCCCGCTCCTCATAATGGATGCAGAAAGAAGAAAGCAAGGAGAGTGTAGCCATTTATCATTTTACAATTTTCATTTTTCATTTAATCAAATATGCGTTATACAGGTCCAAAAGCAAAGTTATGCCGTCGACTAGGAGTTAATCTCTTCGGTACTGAAAAATATACTAAAATTCTTAGAAGACGTCAGTCAAAACCGGGTCTTCATGGTGGAAAGTTCACCAAGAAAACTGAATATGGCCGACAATTAGATGAAAAACAGAAGGCCAGATTTGTATTTGGTTTATCTGAAAGACAATTTAGAAATTGTTTCAGAAAAGCAGTTTCACAACCTGGTGATACCGGTGAAAATCTATTACGCCTTTTGGAAAGACGTTTAGATAACGTTATATATGTTTCACAATTTGCAGTTACAAGAATGCAGGCTAGACAAATGGTTAGCCATGGACATCTCAAATTAAATGGTCGTCGTGTTGATATTCCATCAATAATCGTTAAGCCAGGGGATAAGATTGAATTACTACAGAAACATGCAAATTCACCTCTTTACAATGGACTTGATAAATTAAAAGATTACTCACCTAAATGGCTTAAGGTTGATTTGAAAAAATTAGCTGTGGAAGTACTGGCTCTTCCTGAAAAAGATGATTTAGAAAAGAGTATTGATAGCCAGTTGATCGTTGAGTTTTACTCACGTTAATAATTAACTTTTTATATCTATGCATATAATCCAAGAAGAAATTGGTTTGCCTAAAATTCAAACCGAGTCAAAAGACAAGTTTCATGCAACATTTAGCATCAGCCCTCTTCCATCTGGTTATGGAATGACGTTGGGGAATGCTTTTCGTCGTGTTTTACTTTCTTCACTTCCTGGTGCAGCTGTTACTTCGGTAAAGATTCAGGGGGCGGCGCATGAATATTCAACACTTCCTGGTGTTCAGGACAGCGTTTTGGATATTATTTTAAATCTGAAGTTACTTCAGGTTAAGAAACATTCTAAAGATCCTGAAACTATTAAACTTTCTGTTAGTAAAGAAGGTGATGTTTTAGCTAGTTCAATAGAACATTCAAGTGATATTGAAATTCTAAATCCTGATCTAAAAATCACATCTATTACAAAAAAAGGTACAAAGTTAAATATTGAAATGACTGTTGAAAAAGGTGTGGGTTATGTTCCTGCTACACTTAAAAAGAAGAACAAGAAAGATATAGGTATGATTCAAGTTGATGCAATATATACCCCTGTTAAGAAGGTTAAGTACGATGTTACAAGCACTCGTGTTGGCCAGATGACAGATTTGGATAAGTTAACAATTGATATTGAAACAAATGGTTCAATTACCTCTGAAGATGCTCTTAAATTCAGCTCAAGTGTACTTAAATCTTACTTTGACTTATTCCTAATGGAGGAAGATAATGTTGAGCCTGATTTCAGAAGTGATGCTCAAACTGTTAAGGAAAAAGAAATTGAAGAGCAAGAGGAAGAATCAAAGAAGGAGACATATACTCCAATTGAGATCTTAAACTTCTCACCGCGTACTTTGAATGCATTAATTAATGGTGGAATTGGTTCTATTGAGCAATTAGTTAAATGCACTCCAAGTAAATTGGGTAACTTCCGTGGTTTTGGTAAAAAAGCTATGACAGAAGTTGCTGACGCACTTAATCCTCGTGGACTAAGTTTAACCGATGATAACGCCAATCTTTAAATATTAATTTAAATTCTAACCAATAGGCCCCGCTAAGCGGGATAACTACTACTCATGCGACACCAAGTAAAATCAACTAGGCTAAATCGTAAAGAACAGCACTTAAATGCAATGCTAAGAAACTTAGCTACATCAATCATACTCTACGAAAAGGTTAAAACTACTGCCCCTAAAGCTAAGCTAGTTAAGCCAATTATTGAAAAAATGATAACACAATCTAAGAAACAATCATTACCTGTTGCTATGAAGGCCTTGGGTTCATATCTAACGGATAAAAACGCATCAAAGAAGCTAATCAGAGAGCTTTTAGAAAGGTATAAGGATAGGAACTCTGGTTATGTAAGAATTACTCAGTTGGGATTCCGTGCTGGCGATGCAGCTTCTGTGGTACAGATTGAACTTATTTAATTAACTATTAACATTTGACCATTAACATTTAACAGATATTTGTATTATCAATATTACAAGTTAAATGTCACATGTTAAATGTCACATGTAAAAAATGAAGACTTTTACTCCTAAATCTCCGGCTAAATCCGAAAGAAAGTGGTATCTAGTAGATGCTACTGATAAAGTTGTTGGCCGACTTGCTACTGAGGTTGCAAATATTTTACGTGGCAAGAACAAACCTTCTTTCACTCCACACCTAGATATGGGTGATTATGTGATAATTATCAATGCGGAAAAGGTAAAGCTATCTGGTAATAAAGAGGATCAAAAAGAATTTATTCACCATACTGGCTATCTTGGTCATTTACGCAGAAAATCTTATGCTTCAGTTAAAGAGAAGAACCCAACCAGAATCCTACAAGAAGCTATTACTGGAATGATTCCAAATAACCGTTTAAAGAAATTTATTTTAGAAAAACTTAGTGTCTATGCTGGCACTGAACATCCTCATGGAGGGCAAAATCCTATTACAATTAAACTTTAATTCATGCCTGATAAGAAACCTGCCCGCAGTACAGGCGGGGAAGAAACAACTGAGAAAAATTTAATGGAGCGCAAAGGACGTTACTTTTATGCAAATGGAAAACGTAAAACCTCTGTTGCCAGAGTACGTTTATATGAAAAAGGTAAAGGAGATATAGTCATCAACAACAAACCAATTGATGAATATTTCTTTGGTACCTTAATCGGGAATATTAAATCTCCTCTAAAGCTAACTAACGTTTTAAAGACTTTTGATATTACAGCTAAAGTTGTTGGTGGTGGCATTAGTTCTCAATCTGATGCGGTTCGCCATGGCATTGCAAAAGCATTGCTTGAATATGATCCAGAATTTAGATCTCAGCTTAAAAAGGCTGGCTTACTGACTCGTGATTCTCGTGTTAAAGAGCGTAAGAAGTTTGGTTTAAAACGTGCTCGTCGTGCTCCACAATGGGCTAAGCGTTAAATTGACAATGACTATGACAATGACCATGGCTTTGATAACTCTATCATCGTCATGGTTATTTTTTGTCATCGTCATTTGCCATTGTTATCTCTGGTTCCATATTCACACTACTCCAACTGTAATTATAGCTATTGCCCGCATTCCATATAGAAAATCCTGTAGCTCCGCCATCATAGCTAGCTTGTATTTGATCTGCTACGTATTGCTCGCTAAAAGTATATGCCCTTAGGGCAAAGCCTTGTATGTATGGCCTTATTTCCGCATTACCATCTGCCTCCTTAACAAATCTTTTTATTGATTCATATACTATATCGTAAGGTGCGTAGTACATATTATATATTCCATTGTAACCAGGGCTGTAATGTGATGGATAGGTCATAGGATAGATAACATCAACTATCTTAGCTATTTCCGGAATAGATTGTCCCACGATTTTCCAGTCTACATCCCCCCACACTACTGCACCAAATGTATCTACGCTTAAAGCTACATCATATTCATCTGCAATTTTTCTGGCGCGCTCAAGGAAGTAATTAATTACATCGCTGTTATCAAATTTTTCTTCATCATATGCATATTCCAATGATGCATGGTTGGTGGTTGGGAATCTAATATAATCAAATTGTATTTCATCAAATCCTAGTTGCGCTACCTCTTCCATTATCATAAGATTGTAATATTGCGCTCCAGGTTTTGATGGATCAAGCCACCTGTAATCATAAAGGCCATCCCACCATTTATATTGTATGCGCCAGTCAGGCCTCCTGACTCCAATATAGGGGTCGTTAAAAACGACCTGCCTAGCTATTACATATAAACCTTTTTTATGTAGTTCATTTACTATTGTCTCGTAATCATTCATTGCCCTACCCGGATTGATTGTTTTTAGAAATTCATTTTTAGGTTCGAAAGCCAATTGCCCTCCACCTATTTCAATATCCATTACTACTGCACTTCCACCATTTTCAATTAGTGTATCTATTAATTCATTAAACCTGCTTGTGTAAGCCACGGTTGAAGCTGTTAAATATATTGCCCTAACGCTATCTGGTTTTTCTACGGAATAGGTTATTGGTTCTACAATTAAATTGGATTCTTCAAAACTTTCCTCTTTTGTAGCACCGGAGAATATTAAAACGCTTAATAGAAAAACTATTAGTGATGATGTAATTTTGTTTTTAGT
>JAHIYT010000186.1 GCA_018814945.1 Patescibacteria group bacterium | reverse complement strand
GTGGCCAGGTTATTGACTCTGGAACGAGTATTGGAGCGAATTACAGAGAAGCGAATGCCGCTGAATCCCCGAAAGATTTTAGACATAAAATAAATCTGTCCTTTAAAGAAGCCAAGGAAACAAAATATTGGTTGGAAATATTAATTGATAGTAATTCTGATTACTCAAGTGAATTGATGATTTTGTTCAAAGAGTCAGATGAACTTATGCGTATATTCGGAAAATCGGTAACTACTTGTAGAAATAATGCAAAAATAAAACATGCCAAATAAAAATCTGAGATATAAAATTGGATCTGGAATCTGAGTTCTGAGTTCTGAGATAAAAACCTTTTTTGTAGAGGGTTTTTTGAGATTTAGAAAAAAGGTTTTCGCCCCCTAAGATCATTGACATACGGGATTTTTTGTGCAATCATTACTTTGGTGGAGGGATAAAAGGCTTAATTTATTTTAATTAAGCCATTTTCTAATGATTTTCCCCTCCCCTTTTTCCCACTGATTTACCCTTGACATTTATTTCGTTTTGTTGTAAAATCTATATACTTTCTATATAAGGTAAGAAAGTTGTCAAGTTTAATGCCTTCGCGCAAAATGCTCTCCAACATCTTTGTAATGTAGTGAATCGACCTGTTATTTATTCTCATTTGAGTGATAAATGGCGGATCTGATCTTTTACATGTTGCTAACTAGTAGCGAAAAAATCGCTATAAAAGTCCTTTGGTTTGACCTGTTTCAAATGTTTTGGAATGGATTTAACCAAAGGACTCTCTCCGGAAACGGAGGGTTCGAAACCACAAACCTCACCTCGTAAACGCGAGTGTGAAATAAGAAAGAGGTGCAATTATGAAGTCTGCAAATCGTTTGATGATGATGGCAGGCTTGATCCTGCCGTCACTGTTCCTCTCAGGCTGCGGCCTGGTCGACAAGGTGAAGTGGGCCTGGAACGATCCCGCGGGGATGGCCTGGTCTCTGTTCACCCAGTTCGGCGACATCGCGTTGGGGCTTCTGACCCCCAACCACTGGATCCAGTGGCCACTGATCATCGGCGTGTTCTTCCTGTTCGCGCTGAGCTTCCTCCGGAAGTACGGTCACCTCGTGGCCTACTGGTACATCCACCTGTTCAAGATGATCATCCTCCTCCCCTGGGCGCTGTCCCACATCCCCTTCCTGGCCTTCCTGAAGGTGCCGATCGGTATCTACAAGAAGATCATGGATATCAACTTGGGGAAGTCTGGATGGACCATCCGTCAGGCCACGTTCGGCATTGTCGGCTGTGCATGCCTCGCAAGCATGTTCAACGATAGGGCCAGTAACTCAGATTCGTGGTACTGGATGGCCGCTTTCATCGTCATCGGCACCGTCGGCTTCTTCTCGTTCATCGGCTTCGTCATCGAGAAGCTCAAGTTTGGTGACAAGAAGAAGATGCAGGGCCTGCTGAAGGCCGCTGGCAAGAACAAACTGCTCAACCTGTGGCTCAGGTTCCGGCACGGCAAGAAGCTGGACATCGATGGAGTCGAGTACCGCCGTTGCCCCAAGTGCAAGGGCTGGTACGCTGCTGGTGACCTGGTCTGCGAGCACTGCGGCTACGTCAACGAGGACGCGCCGTGGGACTGCGAGACCGATGGCTGCAAGGAGAAGGACATCCCCGCTAAGAAGAAGCGGTGCAAGAAGGGCCACAGAAAGCCCAAGATCGTGGTCGTCCAGTGCGCTTGCGGTTCCTGGAACCGCGAGGGTTACGACAACTGCGACGAGTGCGATGCGCCCAACCCCGCCAAGCAGCAGTCCGCTCCCCAGCTCGCCGCCGGTCAACAGCCGGTCATCCAGCAGCCCACCACAGTGACTTGTTCACACTGTCAGGCCAACAATCCCGTCGGCCAAAGCAACTGCGGTAACTGTGGCGGACCCCTCACGACGGCACCGCAGCCCCCCACGGCACCGGCCCAAACCGGAGCCTGCCCTCACACCGGCAACCCCGCCGGCTCCACCCGCTGCATGCACTGCGGCACCCCGCTGTCGGCTTCGGCCGCAGCTCCCTCCACCTCCGCTTCGGGTTCCGGGTCCTCTCTCAGCAGACTGCGAGGGAAGTCCCTGAACTGAACCGTTAGCAACATCTCCCAGCGCCTCCTCCACCAACCTTCGGGTTCGGTGTGAGGAGGCCTGGACCCCCCCCATTTTCTGATCTTTTAAATCATTTTAGAAAAAGACGTAACCTGTTATTTACTCTCAATTGAGTGGTAGATGGCGGATTTGTTCTTTTACATGTTGCTAACTAATAGCGAGAAACATGGTGCGAACGTAATTAGTCCGAAGAAATGAGGACGTAATGAAGTGAGCATGAATTCAGAAGAAATTTGCAACGAAAATTTCAATGAATTCAAATGTTTCCCTATTGAAAATAACCTCGCAGACGTAAAGTTCTTTGGTTGAATTTGTTTCAAATAATTTGAAATGAATTCAACCAAAGAACACCCCTAATAAGGGCAATAACACAAGGAGTATGTCATGAAAACTACTGCCAAAATGGGAACCTTCCTGATGGCAGTGGTTCTCACTGTCATCGCAACCTTCAACCCCGCCTTCGCGGCGGACCCGCCCGCAGAGAAGCCGGGCATCGTTGGAAAGGTGCTCGACAAGGTCGGTGAGAAGGCCGGAGACTACACCCAGCAGGGAGCTGAGTGGGTCTACAGAAGCTGGTGGGACGGAGTCAAGGAAGACTACCCCTCCATCGCCTTCCTGGCCAACTACGACTGGTACCAGTGGTTGCTTGGCTACAACCTGCTCTACGGCTTCATCCTCGTCTTCATCTTCTCGCTCACACTGATCCTTCTGCTGAAACACCAAGAGAAGAAGGAGGTTGATGAGGCATCCGGCGTGGGTGACATTGTAGAAGCTGTGCTGAGAGGCGGCGGAAGCTGCTTCGTCTTCGCTCGACTCGTCACCCTCCTGCTGGAGCTGATG
The DNA here is from genome assembly GCA_018814945.1 of Patescibacteria group bacterium. Taxonomy (GTDB): domain Bacteria; phylum Patescibacteriota; class Gracilibacteria; order UM-FILTER-43-11; family UM-FILTER-43-11; genus JAHIYT01. Next base: position 601 of record JAHIYT010000186.1, on the reverse strand, counting down.
ATCGAGTATGGCGACATATCCATCGCTCTGGGAGTGGCTTCCTTGCTCATTCCCATGGGTGCCATCGCCATTCTGCTCCACAAGTTGCTCTTCAACCCCCAGTGGTGGAGCCTCGTCAAGGAAGCCGGTTTCACCGGTCTTCCCCGTCTCATCAACGACGGAGTCGATGCGCTTCCCGATGAGGACGATGAGCAGCCCCCAGCCCCGAGCGACACAGTCGTACCTCCAGTTCCGGGCCAACTGCCCCAAACAACCTCGCCGCCAGCCGCCCCGGGCATGTGCTCCTGCGGACACCAACGTGGTGCCTTCTGCACCAACGTCAACTGTCCCGTGGACGCAGCCCGAGCCCAGCAGCCTACGGTCGCTCCCGCGACCGTACCGCAGGCCGCCCCCTCCACCCCTGCTTCGGGTTCCGGACAACCGTCCCGCAGCAGACTGCGAGGCAAGTCCCTGAACTGAACCGTTAGCAACATCTCCCAGCGCCTCCTCCACCAACCTTCGGGTTCGGTGTGAGGAGGCCTGGACCCCCCCATTAAATTTCCAATAACCAGTTATTAATTTCTAATTGATTTAAAGCTAAACTATTGACATTTATAACTAT
>JAHIYT010000056.1 GCA_018814945.1 Patescibacteria group bacterium | reverse complement strand
TATATTTGAGGGTATCCGTTTTTATAGTACGCCGGATGGTCCTGCTATATTCAGGTTACAAGATCATATTAAACGCTTCTTTTATTCAGCGACTCCTATTAATCTAAAAATGCCATATACCCAAAAGGAATTATGTGACGTGATTGTAAAATTATTAAAGAAAAATAATGTTAAGAATGGATATATACGCCCCCTTGGTTATTATGGTTATGGAAAGATGGGGTTGTGTCCATTGGGTGCACCTGTAAATGTCGCAATACTTGCTTTGAGCTTTTCTTCTTATTTAGGTGGTCAGGCTATAAAGGTAAAAACCTCTAAATATATGCGCCTTCATCCTGATAGCACGATTGTGGATGCAAAAGTCACAGGTCATTATGCGAATTCAATAATTGCCAGTTTGGAAATTCATAAGGCTGGTTTTGATGAAGCACTATTTTTGGACTACAAGGGGAATGTCGCAGAAGGGCCAGGGGAGAATATTTTTATTGTTAAAAATGGTATACTGTATACTCCGCCTAGCGACAATATACTCCCTGGATTTACAAGAGATGCCATAATGGCCTTAGCTCGTGATAATGGGTATAAAGTTATAGAGAAAAATCTAAAATTAAAAGATATTTATTCAGCTGATGAAGCATTTTTATCTGGCACCGCTGCGGAAATAACTGCGATTGGTTCACTTGATAATAAGAAGATAGGAGATGAGAAAATGGGGCCAATTACTGCAGAATTGAAAAAAGAATACTTAAAAATCGTAAAAGGTAAAAATCCGAAATATAAAAAATGGCTAACATACGTCAATTAACATTTATAATTTTTCATTTATCATTTATCATTATATGAAAAAATTTTTAACATCAATTCTTCTATTACTCTTCATGCTTCCGTCATTTGCTTTTGCAGTTGAGTTTGATTTGAACAAATTACGTCCTGTTATTATCTCTCAAGATGTTGTACAGGTCGATAAAAGTATTATCTTTGACGCCTCTCCATCATTTTTGGTGGATAATGATGATAGAGTTACTTATAAATGGGATTTTGGTGATAACAGCCCCGTTCTTTTTGGTGAAGAAGTGGTTCATACCTATCAAACTCCTGGTAATTATCCAGTTACGTTAACTATTATTCAAGGTAGGGAAGAGGAATCTATAATGAAGGACGTATATGCCTATACAAAGTTGGTATTAATGCTTACGGATGTAACTGAGAAACAGGAAAACATTGCAAATTTAAAATCTGAAGCTGAAGAAGAGGGTACCTATGTATATCTGATAGAAAGTTATGACAGTACCACCGCCTTTATGTCGGAGGAATCTTTATCAAAGAAGTTGGCTGACCAAGTTTCTATTCTTAATAGTGCTAATGTGATTGTAAGTTGGACAGCTCGTGGTAGCGGTATTAATGCACTTACTCGCTTGGTTCAGCAAACACCCAAAGAAGAGGAAGCCCAGATCAGAGACTATATTTCCGGTAAAAGTATTGTTGTTATTTCCGATGAAAGTCTTAATACGCTCGGGCGGATTATGCAGGGGAATTTTAATATCATTCAGCCGAAACAAATTATTATTACTCGTCAGTATGAATTGAAAAATTTGATCACATCTGAGAATGTGGATGAATTTTTGGCCGATTTGGAAGCAAGTGTTTCAGATTTTAATCTCATAAATGAGGAAACAGGGAGGGTTGGCATATGGAACTCAATTTCATATTTGGTTAATTTTATGATCACCAAAGGTATACCAAGTAATACCATTGTACTTTTACTTATGCTCCCTGTTATTGCAACTATTATTGCGTTTTTAAAACAAGTTATTGGCATTACAACGTTTGGTCTTTATACACCCTCTATTATCACACTTTCATTTTTGGCTCTTGGTCTGAAGTTTGGATTAGTGATTTTGGTTATTATTATTGTAACCGGAGCAATTCTTAGAAAGGCTTTGGATCGATTCAGGCTTTTGCATATTCCGAGAATTGCGATAGTGCTTACAATTTCAACTCTTATTATCCTCCTTATGCTTGCGTTTGGAACTTATCTTGGCTTAAGTCAGATTGCTACAATTGCAGTCTTCCCTATGCTTATTATGACGACCTTAGCCGAGAAGTTTGTAAGTGCGTTGGGTGGTAAAGGTTTTTATGCAGCGCTCCTTCTTATGCTTGAAACAACAGCTGTATCCTTAATCTGTTATTGGGTTGTTGAATGGCAGTATTTACAAAATTTGATCCTTGGTCATCCGGAAATTATCCTGTTATTACTTCTTGTTAACTATGCTCTTGGTAGATGGACAGGTCTTCGTTTGATGGAATATGTTAGATTTAGAGAGGTGATGAAACACGCCGAAGAATAATTATTAATCTCAGATCTCAGAATTCAGATCTCAGAATTCAGATCTCAGAATTCAGATCTCAGAATTCAGATCTCAGATCCAATCCGAGATCCGAGATCTAAGATCTAAAATAAGGAATATATGTGGTTCTTTCATAACCCGGGTTTGCTGGGTATCAACGCGCGCAATCTACTGTATATTAGGGCTTATAACCCTAAAAAAGCTGTTATGCTTGCGGATAGCAAAATTAAAACGAAGAACTTTCTTTCTGCTCGGGGTGTTCCGGTTGCCCGAATGTATAACGCAATTTACAACAAAAAAGAACTACAAAGTTTTGATTTCAACAGCCTTCCTAATTCTTTTGTACTTAAACCGAATGCTGGCTATGGGGGTGAGGGTATTTTAATTATTAAAGGAAGAAAAGGTGGTAATTGGTTAGATGGAAATGACGAAATTTTTACCCAAGGAGAGCTCGAAAGACATATTAGTGATATTTTGGATGGGCGTTATTCAATTGCTGATATCTCTGATGCAGCACTTTTTGAGCAACGGCTGATTGCCCCTGAAATGTTCAGAAAAATGGCTCACAAGGGCCTTCCTGACATTCGTATTGTTGTTCATAATTTAATTCCAGTTATGGCTATGCTTCGTCTCCCAACTGAGGAATCTCAGGGTAAAGCCAATATTCATTTAGGTGGTGTTGGTATTGGAATAGATATAGCTAAGGGGGACATGACCTATGTGACTCAGTACAACAGGATAATTGATGGTTTACCTGGTTTTGGTGAAGTAAAAGGTATAAAGATGCCTCATTGGGAAGAAATGCTTTTAATAGCCTCTCGTGTGCAACAGATAACAAACTTAGGTTTTGCTGCAATTGATCTAACCCTCGATAAAAATATGGGCCCTGTACTTCTTGAAATTAATGCAAGGGCAGGTCTTGCTGTACAAGTTGCCAATATGGCCCCCCTTCGCCGCCGCCTTGAGCGAATTGAAGGGATTAAGGTTAATTCTCCCGAGAAAGGAGTGCGTATTGCACAAGATATCTTTGGTCAAAAAGTTGAGGCCAACAAGACAATTGAGAAACCTGAAAAAATTGTTATTGGTAATATTGAAAGAGTTGAAGTTATTGGCAGAAAAGAAAATGCGAAAATTATTGCCCAAGTTGACTCAACCATTGAGAAAACAATTTTAGATGAAGGGCTGGCAAATAAAATTGGATTAGACGATACAGGTAAGTTTAAATTTAATCTAGCTGACCGAAGAGTCACTACTGTTGTAAATACTGCGGACTTGAGCAATGGAAAATACAAAATGATTATAGGGCAGAGAGATCTAAGAGACTTTTTAATAGATCCTAGCAAGAAGGTTTCAGTAGCCCCTACTGAAAGCAGATCTTTAAACGAGCCATACATTACAAAAACATTTACCGATAAAGATTTAGAGAAAATTGATCAGGAATTATATGAAATAGATAGCAAAATTAAGTTACTTGCACATTTGCGTCCAGTTAATTTAAAGGAAGAACACACCAAATTTTTAGTAGATCCAAAATACAATCCACAATTTGAATACAGAGATCTTACTTTTGATCCAAACAATCTATACACCAGAATAAAACGCATTGAATTTCCTGATACTCCTATTGGAATCCTATGGCAGAAAAAGGCTGGTGAAATTCAGAGAAAAATTGAACTACTAGAAGCCGTAGGTACTGATCACTTTACTGCAAAATCTATTCATTTATATGGTGCACCTAATAAACATCTTCTGGATGAGGCAATTGAAGAGGTACGTGCAATGCCTACCAAGTTTCCTGAATCAGCAAAGGTGTACTCTGCAAAAGAGGCTAAGCGTATTTTTGAAAAAGCGATAGAGGATTATGGACTAAAAGGATGGAGCGTGAAAATCAAAGAAGACCTTGTCTCTGATGCCATTGCGGGCAAGAAAAACACAATTTTTATTAGAGAAGACGCTAAATTTTCTGCAGATAGATTAAAAGGTACTATTGCTCATGAAGTTGAAACACACGCTTTTACTGCGATGAATGGTGCCCTTCAGCCATATAAGATATTCCAACGCGGACTTGCCGATTATTTGATGACAGAAGAAGGATTAGCTGTTTACAATCAAGAGCAAACTGAATCCAGTGAAACTCAAAAGAAATACTGGCCAGCTTCATCTGTTATTGGGATTTACACGGCAATTCATGGAAGTTTTGCAGATGTTTACTCCGAAATTCTTAAATACGGATTTGATGCAGAGCGGGCATGGAAGGTTGCAATAAAGGCAAAGAGGGGCTTAGAAGACACGGGTAAATCTGGAGCTTTTACAAAAGATTTTGTTTATTACAAGGGATATAAAATAATATTAGATTTTGTTGAAAAAGGTGGAGATTTGAAAGATCTATATTATGGTAAAACTAATATTGATGATTTAGAACTTATTAAAAAAGTTAAAGGTTTAAAGGCTCCTACATATTTACCTTCACACTTAAGGAGGGGGTAATATTTGACAATATATTTTTTTGAGTTATAATAGCTAACCGACCCCCCCCTCTAATTTTTTTATTATGACACCCTCAAATAAGAAAACCCTACAACAGGCAATTGATGATCTTGAAAAAGTAAGTGCAAGATGTTCTAGTAGAGCTGATAGAAAACTAGCACAAGGTGATGTTGGTGTTATCTTTACTGTGTGTGATTTGGTTACTGCTAATATTGATACCATTAGTGGAAATGAAATTTCTCAGGTAAGAGTAGTTGTTAGTTTTTTAATTGGAAATGCAGGATATAATAAACCGGATATCACAACAGAAGAAAGGGAAGCATTAGAGTCTCTCAGAGAAAGATTAACCGCTGCTTATGGTTTAAGGGTCATCTCTAACGGGCAGGCTAGAGAGGCTTAAGATTTATCAAATAAATTAAATTAATTATGCAGGCTATAGATCTTGGTACATCAGAGGTTACAAGTGAATCCGACTACTGCAGTGGCATTATCGATCAGTTTGAAGCTGTAGCCACTAAAATAGGCCAGCATAATAATATGGTGGAACTGAGTGGTGCTGAGATAGAATGTTTTGGTAATATTTTACTTGCTGTGAATCTTGGAGGTGTTTATATTGAGAGATTTTCGCAAGAACAGATTGTTCATTTGGCAACAGTAATTAATCGTATTCCTGTCTATTTTTCATTGTGCAGCTCAGATGGCAAACCTTTGAAAAACCGTTTTGATTTAATGAAGGATGTTCTTCTGGCCCGTCACAGAGTTATTGGCTTACTTAATTAACATAGAATCTCCAAAGCTAAAGAACCTATAGCCTTCTTCTTTGGCTTTTTCGTATGCCCTCAAAATAAATTCTCTGCCTGCAAATGAGCTGACCAACATTAATAGTGTACTTTTTGGTACATGGAAGTTTGTAATGATCTGATCTACAAATTTCCATCTGTAGCTGGGATAAATATATATATCTGTCTCTCCTGATTTGGGACTTAATTTTCCGAAATTGTTTGAACAAGATTCCAAAACTCTAATTGATGTAGTGCCAACGGCTACAATCTTTTTACCTGCTTCCTTTGCTTCATTTAGCCTATTTGCAACGTCTTCTGGTAATTCAAACCATTCGCTGTGCATTTGATGCTCCGTAATGTCATCTACTTTTACTGGTTGAAAGGTTCCAAGGCCAACATGAAGTGTAACGAATTCTGTTTGTATACCTTTTGCTTTTAAATCTTTGAATAATCGATCTGTAAAATGGAATCCGGCTGTAGGTGCAGCTACTGATCCTTCTGTTTTGAATAAATTGTTTGATATTTTTCCGGATCATCTATGTCCTCTTTTATATAAGGCGGTAGTGGTGTATGTCCGTGTTTCTTTAAATATTTATTTAAGTCTTCACATTCAAATTTGATTGTTCGTAGACCATGTGGTGTGATGTCTTTTATGCGACAACTTAATTCTGAATTTATTTGAATGTCGGTTTTTGCTTCAAATTTTGGCCCTGGTTTCACCATACATTCCCAAGTTGTATCAGATATCGGTTTTACCAATAAAATTTCTGCATTTCTATTTTCTAATCTAAATTTTAGACGAGCTGGAATTACCCTTGATTCATTAAAAACCAGAACGGAATTAGAACCTAGTAATTCTGGTAATTCAAAAAACTTATGATGAGAAATTGATTGCTTTTCTCGATCCAGCACCATCAGCTTTGACTGGTCGCGGTTTTCTAGAGGCTTTTGGGCAATAAAATCTCTTGGAAGGCTATAATCAAAATCTGATAATTTCATTTTCGTATCGATAGTCGAATTGATATCGATTCGATTATCTATCCGATTTTCAACTCGACTATCTATTCGTTAAATTATTCACTACCTTCCTTTTTCTTTTCTTCACCACCTTCTTCTTTCTTTTCTTCACCACCTTCAGCAGAAGCTTCACCTTCTTCACCCTCCGCAACAGGGGCAACCTCTTCCACTTCTTCTGCTCGAGGCGCAGAAACTGTGACAACGTTTATATCTTCTGCATCAGTAATTGTAATACCGGCAGGGACCTGAATGTCTCCAATGGTGATTGATGTATTAAAGTCAACAAGTGAGCTGATATCTACTTCAATTTCATGTACAAGATCTTTCGGTAAACATTCGACGGCAACTCTGTCCTTACTAGTAACTAAAATACCGCCTTCATCTTTTACGGCAGGAGCGACCCCTGTGAATACCAAAGGCACTTCTGTTGTAATGGATTTGTTGAGATTAACCGCCATAAGGTCGATATGTATCATATTATCACTAATTGGATCGTATTGAATTTCATGTACTAATACTGGAAATTTTTCATTCTTTTCATTTACTAAAGTTATGATAGTGCTTTTGCCAGCCTTAATATAGAGCCTGCGGAAATCTTGATAATTAGCTGAAAAGTTTACAGGTTCTACACCTTTACCATAGTAAATCATTGGAATACGATTTGCGTTACGAGCCTCTTTTGCTGTTTTATATACTCCTTGAGTAACTTCAATATTATGTTCTTCCATTGTTCTATAATTAAAAATTTAAAGATTAGATTTTTTTAGATTTAGCAAGCTGGTGAATTATATCAGTTCTGGTAATAATTCCAACCAATTTTTCTTTATTGTCTATTACAGGAAGTCTTGTTATGTGATATTCAGACATCATATCTATTGCTTCGAGTAATGT
>JAHIYT010000007.1 GCA_018814945.1 Patescibacteria group bacterium | reverse complement strand
CCAAGAAAATTTCATTTTCCTCAAAACTTAATCTTTCTATTAGCGGAGTACCATCTACTAAAGGGCTTTCAATTTCTTGCTTTTTCACATCATTAAACTTTTCAAAGTATTCTTTCATTTTATACTCTTATTAACCTCGCCAATAACTACGGAAGGGATGTCTTCCGGAGTAGTGATATGATAAATTGCAAAATTGTCATCTTGATACTTATCTTGCAATTCTTTCATGTTACCGTTTCTACCGGTGTAAATGATTGTTACTCGGTTACGATCTTGATTGTTATGCAAAAATTCAAAGAGAGTCTCTCTTCCAGTAATCTCTAAGTCGGTAACTAAAACTACGTCTACTTCATTCTCAGCTTTCTTTAGTGTCTCTTCTAACTTATGTAAACTATCTTGGTCAATAGTTGTTCCGCCGCTGTTAGATTTGGTTAAAGCAGCATGTACACTGGTTCTGTCAGTCTGGTAGCCTTTTCCCAATTCCTCATTATCAATTTGAGTATTAAACAGGTAAGCAGCGACGGCACTATCATTATCTAAGTAAGCGTTGGCAGTAGCTAGACAAGCAACTTCAGCGTGTGGTTCACAATCACACATACTACTAGATATATCTCTCATGATCAGGACGTCAGGAGTGTCTTCTTTCTGAGCATAATGTGAACCTTCTTTCTTGACCCATACTTTTCCTAATCCTGGAAGGAAAGGTTTACCTAAAGAAGCATAAACGTCGATGTCTTGTGGATTATCATCTAATTCAAACTTCTTATGCGAGTGCGGAAACAAGGAGCCATTCTCCCGAATTTTCCGTTTCTTTATCCCCACAGGATAATTGTCGGCAAGTTTTTGATAGTAAAGCATATCTCTGAGAGTGTTATCTCCTGCTTCAGTACCAGCTTTGATTCCTAACAATTTAATTAGACCATTTCCTTCAACAACTTGATCAAATTCTTTCTTGTTTAATTTCTTAGCTAACTCTTTCAAAGCTTGATTAATTTCGTTAACATCATAAGCTTCTGGACCAAAATTACCTAATCCCATTGGTATTTCTGCTGAAGGTAAAGCTCCAGGTTCTCCTCCTACAGGTTTTCCTCCAACGCCTGGAGCAAGCATGCCTTGTCCGATTCCTTTCTGAGAAGGTTGCTCTTCAGATTTATCCATTAAGTCGCGGATAATTCTTGTAAATCTAGTTACGTTTCTACCTTCTCGCTCAATCTTGAAAAAATCAATCGTGTATAATCTTTCTAATTGCAACTTCATATAATCATCTAGTTCATTCTCAGTATTGAGTTCCATTTCATAACCCGTGACTTCCTGATAGAAGGCGGTAATCACTTTGCCTAAAGCACTTTCTCGATCACTAGTTTTTAGAATAGCTCCGATTTCGTCAATCCCTTTACGCATCATTAAATCAAGATTGTCAACTACGTCAATGTAAAGTGCTGTAGCTATCTCTGCTGCATCTTGATCAACCCGGTTAGCAAGTGCATTGATGTACAATAATCTACTTAAATCAAAAGGACAATACAAATAATGGTTCAGTTCATGAGCAAGCAATCCTCGGAAAGCAGTATTGTGATCAACTCCCCTCTGATTAAGTTCTTCAACAAAATCCTTATTAATCAGGATTTGGTGGTCAATCATATCCAAGCAAGCCGTAGTTAACTTTTCATCATTTACTAACTTTGGTAGAGGTAAATCTGGGTAAAAGAATTGTTCACGGATTTTTTTCCAGTTTTCTTCCATTATAGTTTCGAGTTTCATTTTATCCAAACATCCTCATGATGAAGTCTTCTATCGGTTCTCCTGGCCATTTGAAAACTTCAACTACTTCTCTTGGCAGGCCCCATTTCTTAATTTCGTCGCAGACTTCCTGTTCACTTTTTACGATAGTCTTAACATCAGGGTGAGGATTATTATCTACGGAACTGTAAACTTGTACTATTCCATGTTCAAGTCCTCTTTCGTCTTGGATTTCTACACCAATTTCAGCGATCCAGTCATGAGGTCCAACATCCATAACTATTCGTTCGATTTCGTCGTTATCATGTCCACGCAAATCATCTAATAGTCGATTCTGTAAAAACTGGAAACAAGGTTCGATGTCTTGTTCTTCAATAGGGCGATCAACTGGCTCTCCAGCATAATCAAAAACGTCATAGATGAGAAGATGGTCGGCTGGTGAGTCGACCATAGTTTTAAACTCACGATCATCTCTTAAGCTACGCAAATCTTCGATTTGATCTAGCAATGATAATTGTTGTTCTCGTAGTGGTTTAGTCATTGCTTCCGAATATACTTCTCTTCTTAATTCTATGAGATCCTGCGTTGCTTGCTGATACTCTGCTTTTTTTTCATCACTAGATATTCCTTTGGCGGCTTGGGAGAATCTTTCGTACATTAAATTATGTAATCCACTCGTCATTTCTTTGACTTGTGGATGTTGTTCAACAATCTTTTTACAACGACGTTCAATTTTTTCAATCTCTGATTCCAAAGGCTTAATTCGATGAGTTAATTTTCTGTAAACGATTAATTCCTGAGGATCGGTAATTAAATTAAAGTGTGGTTGCTGATAACTAAGTAAAGCGGTTAGTTTTCTTGTTGGCACTACACTAAGTTGTAAATTTCCTCTTGGTTGCAAGTCCGTAAACTTTTCAAAATAATTTTTCATTTTAATAAACCCATTATCTCTGATAGTCGTGGTCCAGCTGGGATGTCTATCTTAACTACTTCTTTTGGTAATCCTAATCTTTGTAGTTCTTTACAGATTTCCCTTCTTTCTTTTTGCACTCTTTCCACATTACAATTACGAGGCAGTTGAATAGAATAGGTTGAGTAAACTTGCACTTTTCTCTTCTCTAATTCTCTTTGGTTCTGGATATCTAAAGCAGCCCAGTAGGGATAATCCATAGCATGAAGTCCAGAAAAGAGAATGATTTTTTCTATCTCATCATTATTATGTTCTTCTATATCCTCAAGCAACTTTCTTTGTAAATGTCTAATACAACTTCCAGTTTCTCGTTCATCCCAAGTTTCATAGAGTTGATCTCGAGTATGGTCTAAAACTCCGTAAATTAAAAGATGATCAACTGGAGAGTTTGGAGTAATGATTAAAGGAATTTCTTTTCTTCGTTTATGTAATTCTTGAGCACGATCGAATAAAATTGCTCGTTGGTCAGATAAATCTTTGAGCTGCCCTTGCGAACATAATTGTTCTTCTAACTGTT
>JAHIYT010000055.1 GCA_018814945.1 Patescibacteria group bacterium | reverse complement strand
CCTTCGATTTCAGAAATTTCCTTTACAAGCAGCTTTCTGAGTTCTATTGGATTTTGATGATTAAGTTCAATTTTTACATATTTAACAACTTTACCACCAATTTTAAGATACAGAGTTCGAACATATGGTGGGTGATAGACTATCCAAAAGGAATTAATTGTATTGTATGGATAGAATTTATCGTCATATCCAATACCTAACTCAGTAATTTTTACATCTACAATCTTAGGTGTTTGTTTATGTGTCATAAAAAACATTCCACCAATCAAAATAAATACTATAGCCATAGTCGCCGAACCGGTATAAATGGCATAGGCAATTAAAACAAGCAGCAGGACTCCTGCTATTAAATACCACTTTTTACCACGTGGAATTGGCATGAATTCAGGAGTATGCCACTCAAGCAAAACTTTGTTGTGGTTAATATCCAAATCGAATATGTCTTTGTCTTTAGTCATGTCTATTTAAGCGTTGATATAATTAAATCTATATATTATAGCTTAAATTTGCCATTTTTTCAATGATAAGGGGCATACTATACAATATAATAACAATCTCTCAAGTTGTATTTATTTAGCGCAATAATTATGAAAATTTGAAAAACTGAAAATCTGACCCCGCTAAGCGGGACAAGTTGTTAAATTTTCAATCCTACTGTATCGTTATTGCGTCATAATGTCATTTCGTCATAAATGTTAGATAAACTACTTACAATAAAGGCTGAATATGAAGATATTTCCCAACAAATGGGGAGTCCGGACATAGTTTCAGATCAGAAAAAATATGCCCAGCTAGCCAAAAAAGAGGCTCGCTTAAGGCCGATTGTCGAGCTTATCAAAAAATACGAAAAAACTCTTACCCAGATTGATGAATCTGAGAATATTTTATATAACGAAAATGACGAAGAACTCTTAACTATGGCAAAGGAAGAATTATCTGATGCTAAAGAAAAAAAGCATGAACTTGAAGAGGAGCTGAAAATTGCACTTCTTCCAAAAGATCCAAATGATAATAAAAACGTAATTATGGAAGTGCGTGCCGGCACAGGTGGAGAAGAAGCCTCCCTTTTTGCGTATGAGCTTAGCAGAATGTATATGAGATATGCTGAAAATAACGGATTTAAAACTGAATTAATAAGTAAAACCGATGCGGATGCAGGAGGGGTAAAAGAAATCATATTCAGGATAATAGGTGATGGAGCTTATTCTAATCTAAAATATGAAAGTGGCGTACATCGCGTACAAAGAATACCGGTAACCGAAAGTCAGGGCAGAATTCATACCTCTGCTGCAACCGTGGCTGTTTTGCCCGAAGTAGAAGAAGTTGATATTAAAATTAATGAGAATGATTTAAGAATAGATGTTTATCGTTCTAGCGGACATGGTGGCCAGAGCGTTAACACAACCGATTCTGCAGTGCGTATTACACATATTCCAACTAATCTAGTGGTTACCTGCCAAGACGAAAAATCACAGCTTAAAAACAAAATTAAGGCTATGTCAGTGCTTCGTGCAAGGCTTTATCAATTAGAAGAAGAGAGATTAAGTAAGGAAAGAGGAGATGAAAGACTTAGCCAAATCGGTACTGGAGATAGAAATGAAAAAATCAGAACCTATAACTTCCCACAGGACCGCGTAACCGACCACAGAATCCATCAAAATTGGAACAATATTAGTGGAATTATGGAGGGTAATATCGGGGATATAATTGAGAAACTAACTATTGATGATCAGGCCAAAAAAATGGCTGCAAGTCATTGAAAATTAAAGATTCAAGATTTAAAATTAATCTAAAATTTTCAATTTTCAATTTTGAATACAAAATTTGTTCATGAGTAAATTTTGTGTACAATGAAATTAAGTAGACCGAACACCCCCGCACTGTATGTCGTGCGGGGGATGTTGGAATTCCGGGTAGGGTATTGTATCTAGGTTATTGTTGGTGAGAGCCTACTTGCCTTCGCCCTTCTTGGCATGTCCGCCAGACTCTTGCCTGGCGATGCAGCCGTGGAAGACGGCGAGGTCTTCGTCGGTTTCAACCGTGGACTTATTAGCACGGGATTTGTAACAGCCCGCAACGGAGTTGCTGTAACCGTGCTTAGATCCAAAGCCAGAGAAAGAAGGCATCCAGGACTTCCAGTACGTGAGGCTGATAATACTACCGGTTCCCCCTCCAGAATAATAGGCCGAAGCCATCTGTTTGGGGTCGCCGTCGTGCTCGTCACGTAGCTTTCGAAGGAGACATACGCTAACGTAGTCCTGAATGGCAGGTGTGCGGATGTATTTATACATAATCTTCATCCGCTCTTCCCAGTCGGCGCTGTCCCAGCCCTTAATGTACTTCCCGTGATGTCGCAGAAGTACCTGGTACTTGCCTATAGCAGAGGCACCGAGAATCATAGCAGCACCTTCCACGCGTTTATCCCTGCAGGCACTTTCGCTCATTGCAGCGGAATACACGTGATCCTTGGGCTGGAGTACATCGATGACGATAGTAACAAACTCATCATAGTCATCATCGACGCCTTCCGGGAAAATCTGGTAAGCGTTCTTTTTGTCCTTGATATGCTGAGGGATAGAAACTCCCTTGCTAGCCAGCCATTGGGTATTGGCACCGTTCTGGGCGGCTTTCAACTGTATCAAGGCAAAGCGAGGATCTTTGACTTCCTCGCCGGTAGGCATAGTATCTAACAAGTGACTTATTAGTACAATCAGAGCAAGGACCAGGCAAGTCACGACAGCCTGGAAATTACTCAATCTTTTTCCAGCCATCGCATAGATCCTTCCCCCAAACATTTAGGGGGTGTTACCTGTTATAATTTCGAATCCCTTAAGGCAAAGCCTTCCTTCTTGTATATTAAACCGAACTCATTGAGTCCAGTATTGTTCAGTGTTCCAATCCATCTCCGAATTTCAGAAACAAATCGGAACACTAAACTTTTCTAGATACTCGTTACCCGGAACTCCTTGCCTTCTAAAATAGATGTATACAATCCAAAAAGGATATATAAATCAAGTTTTTAAAAGACAGGAGACGAGTAACGAATTAACCGTTGATTTTAAAGATCATTTCTTCCAGATTGACATCTGGTACGTGGCAGTTGATTAAAACCTTGTTGCTCTTAAGTCAATTACCACGTATCAAACGTCAATTATCTGTTGTTAGCTGTTAGTTTTTAGCCATTTGTTATTAAAATTTATAAATTAATTGGAAATTGGTGCTTGGAAATTGGAAATTAATTTTGGGGGTTTTGGAGTTCCGGGTAGAAATAAGGTAGGAGCCTCGCCCTGGTACCGGTTATGGTACACAGGGCGAGGCTAGGGAAACCGAGGGAGGTGGGGGCCTAGAAGAACAGGCCCACTTCACAACCGGCTCGGTTGAGGAAGCTGTCCGTTGGAGTGAGATTCCAAGTAGCATGTCGCCTGTCGTCAGTAAGATTGGAGTTACACCCGACTATGAACTTGTGGTTCGCGAGAGCCTTTTTCAGCTTCGGGTGATACCAGTTGATGATGTCGACCGACCAGAGGTGTGTGAACCCCTCCTTGGTAGGTTTGCCGACTTCTCTTCTGATCTCCTTCTCACAGCCTGAGGGTTGCGCCCACAAGCACAGCGACCTGGGTTTTTTCTTGCAGAAGTACGTAGGCGGGTCGTCCTGACAGCGGAGGAGGGTACGAGCCCACATGATCGCCTGGAGGTTAGTATCCCTGACACCCCACGCAATCTGGAGAGGTACGCCAGCCTCATCTGAGGCCGCCATCAGCTCTTCTGCAAAGAACTTGGGCAGGTAGACGGGTTGCCCATCGGTAGCCCTAAATGGCAGCTCCACGATCGTCTCTTGAGAGAGGTCAACACCAGCTTTCTTGTAGATACTGGCGACAGCGAGGAACTTGAGCATACCGAGGAAGGAATCTGCGATGAGCGGGAATCTGACATGCTCTACATTCATGTCTTTGAGCTTGCCGGCACCATCTCGCTTAAAGATAGGCCAGGCCTCATCGACGGTGATGAAGCTATCAGGATCCTTCATCTCTGCGACAACTTCTTCCGCTACGGCAACGCGCCGCGCCTGCTGTTCTGGAGACACAGGCTCTCCGTTTTCGCCAATCTTGGCGTGCTCCTCCAGGCTTATCATCCCAAAGGAGGTAGTGCGGTAGGTCGAAACGTGACTTACCAACGTACTTAGCGTAACAACCAGGACCACCATAAGGGCCTGGAAGTTACTCAACTTCTTGGCCTTCATGGTCTTTCTCCTTCCCCCGATTCTTTCGGGGGCGTTGTTTGCCTAGTAACCTAATTTATCTCCGAAAACCAGAGACAAATTAGGTTACTAGACTTTCTTACTACTCTTCATTTACTACCCGGAACTCCTTGCCTTCTAAGTAAAACATCTTCATCCAAATGGAAAAGATTGTCATAAACACTTAAAAGACAGGAATCGAGTAGCAAATGTTACGTTGTTTTTAAAGATCATTCTTCCAGATTGACATCTGGTATGTGGTAAGTGATTAAAACCTTGTTGCTCTTTAGTCAATTACCACGTATCAAACGTCAATTTTGTTGTTTGTTGTTGGTTCTTTGTCTTTCGAACGACTAACAACTAAGAACAAACAACTAATTTTGGGGGTTTTGGAGTTCCGGGTAGGAAATAGAGAGGGGGAGAAGGGGGTGGGGTGGCGCCCCGCCGAGTACCACAAAGGGCACAAGGCGGGACGCCAGGAGAATTACCACAGCCAGTACTTGTTCCACGCTTTCTTGGCTTTACGTGCGGTGTTGGCAGCACCCGGGCTGAACTGGCAGGTGCCAGAAATCCACCCGGATTCTTTAGTCATCTCGCCGAGGCTATAATGACCATCATCATCCACCAGGATGCTCTCACAGCCACCGATCATTCCGAGGTCCGCCAAGTAGACGCCGGATGTACGCCAGTTGTTGACGTCGAGGGCTAAACCCGTGTTGTGGAAACTTCTGCCAGGACGACCACAGGCTTTGTAGAGCTCTGGATTGCCGTTCTTTGGCCGCATTATTGCATGCAGCACGGCTTGCTGCTCGTTCGGCCGCCAGCAGAGCGAAGGGGAGATTTCGATGCCGGTATCGGCGTACATCTCTTCGTTCGCCTCGGTGATCGCATCAGCCAAGGGCGTGCGCATGTAGCACACGTCGCCGTGCTTGTTGATCATCGGGTCGCCGTTGATCTTGCGCACCGGGGAGAGGCCGGAATCAAGACACTCAGCGGCGAACTCGTTCTTCATCGCAAGCTCGAGACGTGGCTTGTAGATAAGTTCACCATTCATGTTGATGTACTCATCTGAGCTGGTCTCGGCCAGGAGATCGTTCGCCTCGTTCACGATCCGTTCGAACTGCTTTTCGGAGCAGTTCGGGCAGTGCATCTGGGTGTATTCTTCGACGGTGTGCTTGGGCAGGCGGGATCGCTCGCCGAACATCGCATGGCAGACAATCATCATGCCAGCGACGACGATGAAGAGAAGGAGAGCTTGAAAGTTGCTCATTCTGGGGTTGGACACGTATTTCGAGCCTCCAATAAGGGGTTTAATAAGCTCTAACTATAGTTGAGTAGGTCTATCGACCTAACTCACCTCCAAAAATTGGAAGCAAATTAGGCCAATAGACTTTAATCCTCCTAAGAATCAGGTTCACTACCCGGAACTCCTTGCCATCTAAAAAGTAACCAATACCATCCAAAATGGAGACATTGATCAAATGTTATTAAATGACAGAAGACGGGCAGCGAACAGCCAAAATGTTAAAGGGCAACAAGGTTTTATTAAAAGTATATATATTTTACAAGATTTACCTTTAATTGTCAAGTATAAAACAGTTGGAAAAACGGGGGAGAAAAATCATAAATAAATAGCTTAATCTAAATAAAAATTAAGCTTTTTTCTCCCTCCAAAGTCATGGTTGCACATAAAATCCCATATGTCAATGGTCTTAGGGGGCGAAAGCCTTTTTTTCAAAACTCCAATAATCCTTTATAAAAAGGCTTTTATCTCAGATCTCAGAACTCAGATCCGAGATCCAATTTTAGATCCTAGATACAAGATGTAATCCGAGATCCGAGATCCGAGATCTGAGATAAGCTCAAAGCCTTGATTTAAGCGCTGAAATTTGGTATAATAAATAGATGCGAGAAATGTGTTCCGAACGAAATTAACCCGAAAATTTGAGGGTGTACATGTAGTGAGGATTCCGATGTGTTAATTTAAGAAGAAAATTATCACAATCGGAAAGCATTTCCCACCTGAAAAGAGATAAAAATACAAATATGAGCGAAGATATTAAGCAACATTTCTCAAAGCGAATTCTATTCCTCAGTTTCATATTCCTGTTAATTACGGGGGCTTGGTATGTGCTAACTTTGTTTTCTCAGGCTCCAATTGCATATCACACAGTGGCTCCAAAATTAGTATTTGCAGGAACTCACAATGTTCAGGTAAAAACTATTTATGATGCAAATTTTCATGAAGCAAATTCAAACCAATCCCTCTTTTCGGGTACGAATATAAAAACAGGAGAGCTTGAATTTGCAGAGATAATTCTCGAAAACAATATTGTTCGCTTAGATCAAAACACTGAATTAACTCTTTTAAATAACAATTATGAATCAGATCCTAGATTAGTGTTTAGTTTGGAAAGTGGAAGTATTTGGGTTAACGCATTTGATGAAATAGAGGTTGATTCTCTCCAGAGTGCCACAACTTTTTCTCACTCAATCGGCATGATGACTTATGCCTACCCGATGAATAGGACAATGGTAATATCAGGTAGTGCAGATCTTGCACTTTATGACGAAGAAGGCAATTATTTAACAAGTTTTTCCGTCCCGCTAAATAATCAAGTTACGTACGTGGACACCCAAATTGTTTCAGATTATTCATTGCTTCGCTCATCTAAACTTAGAAAGGAACTAAAGCTCGCATCAATCGCAGGTTCGGTTCTGGAAGACGAATGGGTTATGAGGAATTTGGAAGTAGACAGTGATTTTTTTGATAATAATAGAGATCTTATAAATAGTGAATTAGCATTTAAAATAAGAGATAACTACTACAGATTCCTCTCCTATCTAACATTTATTCCTCAAACAAAGGAAACCCTAACTTTAAATTATGCAAAGGCAACTCTTAACTATGTTTTAGGAGCAATACACAAAAACAACCTTAAGGCCGATGCCAAAGAACTTCTGGCTAGTTTTGATACTTTAATCAATTCAGTAATCGCAAGCGCTAAAACAATTGAATGGTTGGTTGAAACCTATTATGCGATTGGAAGTGTTGAGTATGGAATGCCGGCATATTTAGCAAAGACAAACATACTTTCACATATTTTAGATATTGAAGGGCCACAAATCCTACGCACATATTTAACCGATTTAAGGGTGGCTCTTCAAAACTTCTCCCTGGAAGATGACGCGGATAAAATTGCTGCAGAATGGCTTGAAAATTGGGATAGAGATCGCGTTGCAATCTATCCGACAGAATTTGAAAACCAGGCTAAAATGCTACACAGCATTATCCTTGCGCATATGGACAAGGTAACAACTGCACTTCTTAGTATATACGACCAAACTGGTCAAATGCGCTTAGATTTAGTTGCAGGTTCAAATGACGAGGAAGAGGTTAGATTTGCAGTAACAGAAGAAAGATTAGAAATAGCTTCAGCACTTGTCACAGCTTATCGCTATTTAGTAGCTAAACAATATTTAAGTAATAGTTACGCTACCCTTGGAATCAACGAGCTAGAAACCAACGCTGCTGCAAAAGAGGTATTTCTGGAGCATGCAAAACTTCTCGCAGAACGCATTGAATATGCTGAAGAAAGAATGCACAGTGCTGCCACATCAATTAATGAGTCAGACTTTCAGGATTATTTAAAGCAGAAAGAAAGAGATCAAAAACTTTCTGACAGCCTTGAGGCTTTCTTGGAAAGTGGAACCGAAGTTAGTGTAACCGATGTTCCTGAAATTGGAGATGTAGTCAGTAAATTTGCAAATGCAAGAATCAGTCTTATCGAAAATGACATAATTGGCCTTAGTGATTCACCATTTTATTTTGAAGTGAAAAACGCTAGATTAATTGACAGAGCTGCCGATGGATCATCTATTACCTTTGACGCTGTGTATGATTACAGCACCAATGCAGTTAATGAAGTTCTTGTTTCTGGTGTTTTGTTTAAAGGTAACTTCGGATTAAACGATTTGGTAGCCGTCCTAACTCAAAATGGAATTAATGAAGCAGATACAGGACCTGAAGATATCTCCGGATTACTTGTAGATGAAAATGATGAAGCTTTGCGTGCACAAGTTGTAGCGCAGGATCTTGCTAAGCAATTGGTATCAAATGAAATTTCAAAATACGAAATACAAATAGGCAGCATGGAACAAATTGAAATCCTGGACCCCGTAACTCTAACTAGCTTTAGAATAACGAATGCTTATATTCAGGATCCAACAGATCCAAGGAATCCAATTAAAATCGATTTTGACTATAGCTCATCTACGAAAAAAGCATATAGCGTCTACATCGTTGAAACTGGAAAAATTGCTTCAAACGAGGTGTCTCTAGGCGAACTTGCAGGGGCAGTTCTTGGCGATATTTACGTTAGCCAGCAAAAGCAGGCAACACTTGATGAATTTAAGAATCTAATAGACAGAAAGAAATATTTTGAGGTAGAAGATCAGAATTTAAACATGATAAATCTAAATGAAATTGAATTTACAGATATGAGTTTTGCAATGATTCCATTCAGCATTAGTGGTTCTTATGATGCAAGTCAAAATATATTCACAGAACTTAATCACGAATTCTATTCAGCTACTGATGCAGATTTGGAGGACTACACCGAAATTCTTGCTATGAAATATGTAATTAATTACTTATCAGAAAAAGGACTAACAGTAACTGAAGACCAAATTAATATGATATATCCATTTGGACAAATTCAGATCAACAATTACACTGCTGGAGAAAAGGTCTTTAATTTCATTTTGGATATAAATGGCGGACGACTTCAAAACGTTACCTTGCAAGAATCAGGAGCTATGGTTGATAGCATGACATTTGAAGAATTTGTTAGCATTGCTTCTCAGTAAATTTGGGCTTTACAAAGTAGTAGATTTGTGAGGTTTTTTGGCAAAGTACTATTGCAGGATAAGCCTATTTCGAGTAGAATTTATTAGGTCAATTTTGGGTATGCAAAAGT
>JAHIYT010000054.1 GCA_018814945.1 Patescibacteria group bacterium | reverse complement strand
TGTAAAAAATAATCTACAAAACGTTTCATTTTTCATTCTCCTACTTGCCGCGCCCAAGCCATGCTGGCGAAGGCGGGTGGTTAAAATTCAGAGATATTATAGCTTCGTCATGGTCGAAATTCAGACATAATTTGGCTTGTTACTGGTCGAAATTCAGACTTAGCATAACTAACCCATGGTCGAAATTCAAGTAAACGTCTAAAGAATAGTCTATGCTTTTTATCGGATATTAAACTTTTTCTGCCAAATTGGACAATTTCGACATTCAATGTAGAATTTGTCCAATAGTTATCTTAGCCCCTTTCTAAAGCGAGACTCAAGGAGATTAGTTATGATAAAACGTGAAATTACTGCTGATATTATTGAAGGTGCGCGTTATTTTCCGGTCGTTGGCATTTTAGGCCCACGGCAATCAGGGAAAACAACGTTGGCGCGGGATTTATTTAAAGATCATGTCTATCTATCTCTGGAAGATTTGGATTTACGGGCGGCGGCAAAAAACGACCCAAGAACGTTTTTGCTGGCCAACCGGAATGAGCATGGGATGATTATCGATGAATTTCAGTACGTGCCCGAATTGTTGTCATACATCCAAACGATTGTTGATCAAGATAAAAAACGTGGTTTTTTCATTTTAATCGGATCGCAAAATTTTTTGATGAACGAGGCTATTACGCAATCGCTTGCTGGAAGAATTTCGCTTCATACGCTTTTGCCACTATCAATTACAGAACTTAAAGAGAGTAACTATTTGCCGGCTGAAATTGAGCCTATGCTCTATCAGGGTTGCTATCCAGCAATTTATTCAGAAAAAATTCCTGCAGAAAAACTCTATAAAAATTATCTACAAACATATATTGAACGTGACGTGCGCCAGCTTACTAATGTTGGTGATCTAGCTGCATTTCAAACATTTATTAAGTTATGTGCGGCGCGTGTTGGTCAACTGGTTAATTTTTCTGCGCTGAGTAATGATGCTAACGTGAGCGATGCGACGGTTAAACGTTGGTTGAGTATTTTGGAAACAAGTTATATTATCTTTCTCCTGCGCCCATACCATGAAAATTGGGGCAAACGCATTGTAAAATCAGCTAAGCTTTATTTTTACGACCCAGGGCTTATTTGTTCACTGCTTCAGATTAAAGAAGAAGATTTGGCAACCCACCCCAATAAAGGCAACATTTTTGAGTCGTTTATAATTTCTGACATTTTAAAGCATTATTATAATAAGGGCACAGATCCACGTGTATATTTTTGGCGTGATAAAACAGAACATGAAGTTGATTGTATTATTGAAGACGGCCAAAAGCTTAAACCGATAGAGATCAAATCGAGTAGAACATTTAATACACGTTTTCTTGATGGGCTTAATTATTGGGATAAACTGGCACATGAAAAAAATACGCCTGGTTCTGTTGTTTTTGCTGGTTCAGCCGAACAAATGCGCGCTCATAATGCTGTTGTAAGTTGGCAATCGATTGATACGTTATTCAAAAAATCTTAGTTGGGAAAAATACATGAAGAAAAATTTGATTATCATTAACGGAACAATGGGCGTAGGCAAAACAACTGTGTGCGAAAAGCTGCAAACAAAGTTGCAAAACTCTTTTTGGCTTGATGGTGACTGGTGCTGGATGATGAATCCATGGAAATTTACTGATGAAAACAAAGATATGGTAATACAAAATATTACGTACATTTTGAATAATTTTTTAAATAATTCTAGCTCACAGTATGTTATTTTAAGCTGGGTTTTGCATGAGCAATCAATTTTTGATGCTCTTTTTAAAAATTTAAAAAATCTCGATTTTGATATGGTAACTATTACTTTGTATTGCACTCCAGAGGAACTAAGAAAACGGCTATCGAAAGATAATCGGGATAAAGAAGTAATAGAAAGAAGCATAGAAAGAATTTCGTTATACGGTGAACTTGATTTTGAAAAAATTGATACAACGTTTCTTTCTGTTGATCAAACGGTAGATAAAATTTTGAATCTCGTAAATCCTCTCTAGAAAAAAGTAGTTACCCATATGGGAAGCTTGG
>JAHIYT010000053.1 GCA_018814945.1 Patescibacteria group bacterium | reverse complement strand
GGAGATATGTAATTGCATCAAATTCTTCATCCTCCATAGATACATCCTTAAACGAACTTAAGACGTCATCAGTAGAATCTTGGGCTGAAGTCAGTGCCCAGGTAGAAAGACCGGCTATTATTACAAACACAGACAAAAGACCCAGCATAAGCCATTTATGTGGCAAGGTAGTTTTCTTCATAATTTTTATATTTAATTTGTTTTTTGCATTCTAGCACAAAAAACCCGCATGCAAAAATGACTCTTTCTACCCAAGCTATTGAATAATAAATGTAGCACTCCTAAGGTTAACACTAGGCGCAGTAGACTGATCATACCCATTGATAGGCGCCGCAGAGAATCCAAAGTCTAGATCCGTACTAATTAAATCATATATTTCATCCAAATAAAGTTGGATAGTGTCAGTTGTGCGACCGCCATCTACGTAGCATTTAACAGAGAAACTCTTGGTTTGACTATTTGGTATGATATACGGTGTTTCCAAAGCAAATATTAATTGATCTCCATAAAAACCTTGAGCAGTAGAAATCACAACAGAATCGCGTAACAAACTACAATCAGTCATCTGGTCTGAGTTAAAACTTCCCCCTTGAGTAAGAATTATTGCATCCAAAGAAACATCGCTTGAAGATCCTGCTGTTAATTTAAATGAAGCAATCTCTGAGTTCTGATCTCTTCCTGGCCTAGAAAGAGTAGAACCTGGAGCAATAGTTACCGTATTAGCATATTGGTTTCCTATATTTATCATATTGCCGGATAAAGGAAAATCTCCGGTAACATTTTCAGTATCGGAAGCAACATCGTCAGCAGAACTTAAATAAAAATAATGCTGATTAGACGGCACAGCATAAATATCTGTATCTCCATAAGCACTTACATTAGTAGTGTTTCCCGCCTCTATGAATACATTAATAGGTAATGTAACCTTATTTGAACTTTGATCTATCGAATACTCAGAGGTAATTTTAAAATCACCTTCGTACATATATACCCCAGACCAATCGGTAGCATTCCCCACTCCTGAACGAGTTAAGGTAATTTCAGAAATCTGTACATCAGAATCGGTAGCAGTTAAATCCAGATTAATAAGCGGTGCCGTACTAGCAAGTGGAACGGTTAATGGAGGAGCTTGAACTTCGCCTAAAGAAACTATTAGGCCGCTCCCCTCTGTTACTATCATTTCTTCTACTTCGACTTCAGCATCTTCAATTCGTTCTACGGGATTCTGTGCATTTACTATAAGCTTTGCGATTTGAGCACGAGTAACCGGATCAGCAGGACCAAAATAACCATCCTCATAACCATCTATAATAGACTGGTCGTAAGCATTGACTACATAATCGTGATACCAAGAATTTTCTGTCACATCAGGAAAGATGGATTCAATTTCAGTATCTATTGGAATATTAAAAGCATTGATAAGAATTTTGGTCGCAGTAGCACGATTAACGGTATCATCAGGTCCGAACATACCTGTTAAATTTCCACTCTCATCGGTATAACCAGCAACGATGCCTAGTTGAACAGAAGCTTCAATATAATCATAATATTGCGAACCAACAGGAACATCGCTGAATGTTGGAATAGCTGGCATCTCAAACTCGGACAATCCATCAATAGCTTCAATTACCATATTAGCCAGCTCCGCTCTGGTAAGTGCATCATCCGGACGATACTCGTCACTTATTTCGACAATTTCATCTTCCACAAGCTCTTCAACGTAAGCAAAATACCAAGTGTTCTCCGTTACGTCATCGAATGTTTGAGCTGTTACAATACCTGAATTTACGATTAACAAAATAAAAACAGCTAAGGGTATTAGTGCCGTCTTAATTCTCTTTAGCATATTTATTTTTATATTAGCTATTAGTGAGCATTCTATTTTATTTTAGAAACTAAGTAAATAAAAATTCAGAATAGAATTAGGAGTGATTTGCTATTTTTATGTAAATCATGTTAGACTGAATTAAAATATCACATAACAAAAATAAATATGGAAAATGAGCTAGTACAACAGGCTTATGACCTGACTAAACCTGTCATAGACTCGCTTAGCGAGTTTGGTAAAGAAGTGATAGGTTTTATTCCAAATTTAGTGGGAGCGCTTTTACTCCTGCTTGTTGGTAAATTTGTAGCCCTTGGCATTAAAAAAGCCTTGATAAAAGTTCTACAGATTCTAAAGCTGGAAGTTGTTTCCAAGAAAATAGGCTTGGAACAAGGTTTAAAATCTTTAGGACTAAAGATTAAAATCTCCGAAATATTCGGGGTACTTGCATACTGGATTATTTATCTAGTATTCATCTTGGCTGCCGTTGAAGCGCTTGGCGTTAAAACCATTTCCGACATCGTGCAGAAGTTAATCGCTTACTTACCTAATGTAATTGCTGCATTACTTATCATGCTTATTGGTATCGCTGTAGCAAACTTCTTGGAAAAGATAGTTAATCATTTCAAGTACGGTAAGATTCTAGGAAAAATCACTTACTTTGTGATCATCGTTTTGGTGTCTGTAAGCGCACTTGAACAAATAGGTATCGAAGTTAGCTTCTTCACCGACAACGTACAAATTCTTATGGCTGGTGTTGCTTTAGCTTTTGGTATTGCATTCGGATTAGGAACCAAAGACAGAGCTGGCGAATTTGTGGACCACTTTCTTGATAAGAAAAAATAAATAGACTGGATTAGTTCTATTCTTAAAAAATGCCTCACTCACCATGAGGGGCATTTTTTATTTGAGAAAATTTAAATGGCTCCTTGGACTGGATATTCTCACGTGCTCGCTACACTGCGCGGTCGAGCGCTCAAATAGTCGTTCCTCCTTTTTCGCGGCGAACCATGGTTCTCATCTGCGTCCTGCGTCACCATTTCAAAATGCTACGCATTTTTAAATGGCTCCTTGGACTGGATTCGAACCAGTGACCTACCG
>JAHIYT010000052.1 GCA_018814945.1 Patescibacteria group bacterium | reverse complement strand
ATTAAGAATATTTAATCAAAATGAGGATGGTAAATAGTACAGACAAACTTTCAAATACATTTAACTCACTAAAGGATAGATTTCTAGTTTATCAGGATGTAGAAGAACATCATGAAGTAGAATCTACTGAAGAAGTAGATATTGATAGTGGCGTTGACGTCGATCAGGATTATGAAGCTGATATGGATAAGGCATCGCAATTAGTTGCCTTCGCAAAAAAAATAGTTGAAACAGGCGTAGACCGCGCAGGCGAGGCTCTACAAGGGGCAATTAGTGAGTCTGATTTAGCATCAGATCCGAACACATCAGAATATAATCTAAGGAAATTAGAAAAAACTGGAGATGAAAGTGTAAAACGTGGTTTGGCGGAAAATCCAAACACTCCATCAGATATATTAGTAAGACTTGCCAGTAGTTCAGATTTAAGACTTATTAAAATTCTTGCAAAAAATCCAAATCTTCCAGCAAAAGTAGCGCAAACACTATTAGAAAGAACTGGTGAAGACTTTAGTATTGCGATAGGATTACAAGAGAATCGAGGTTTGCCAGGAGACATTTTATTTAAACTTGCTGAAAAACACCCTACTCTGCTTCGTCATATAATAAAAAATCCGAATGTATCAGACGAATTATTACAGAATTTAGTCAAAATACCTTTCTTTCAAAACGTAGATACGGAAATGAAAAATTGCATTAATGACCCGAGAGTATCAGCAGATACAGTAAGATTTATTTATGAAAATTTAGGCAAAAGTGCAACTCGAGGTGTAAATGTGTTATATCACATTATGCATAGTCCGAATACTCCAGACGATGTATTAGAATCTATAATAAAAACTCCCGAAGTATTTATTGCTAATACAGATCGTAAAGAAGCAGAATATAGTGCTATGCTCCATAAACAATTTGCAAAAGAAGAGTTAGAAAAAAGAAAAAGAAAAGGATAAAAAAATAATTCACAAACTAAAAAGCGGACTCGGTTACCCGGTCCGCCTTTTTTATAATAGGAAATCTAAAATTTAAAATCGATATTCGATATTATTAAATCAATTAGAAGACGCTCCAACTGGCAACCAAACTGGCGATAAGTAATGCAACCATATTAATTACCTTGATAAGAGAATTAAGTGCAGGGCCAGCTGTGTCTTTATAAGGATCACCAACTGTGTCCCCTACTACTGCAGCCTTGTGAGCATCAGACCCCTTACCACCATGATGTCCATCTTCGATATACTTTTTAGCGTTATCCCAAGTAGCACCACCGTTAGCCATAGAAATAGCCATAAGAAGTCCGGATACGATCACACCAATAAGTAAACCACCAAGAGCTTTAGGCCCAAGTAAAAAACCAACAACAATTGGAGAAAAAACAGCAATAAGAGCAGGTACAATCATTTCGATAAGAGCTGCTTTTGTAACAATATCTACACACCTTCTGTAATCAGGTTTAGCAGTTCCTTTCATAATACCTTTAATAGATTTGAACTGACGACGTACTTCTGTTACAACAGCATGAGCAGTTTTACCAACAGCTCTCATTGTTACGGAAGAAAACGCATAAGGAATTAATCCACCAAGGAATAAACCAACGAGTACTTTGTAATCTGTAATATCAAAAGCAAGCCTTTGACCAGCAGTGATTAATGCTCCGTTGTAGTCTTGAAAAAGCACAAGAGCAGCTAGAGCTGCAGAACCAATTGCATAACCTTTTGTAACAGCTTTTGTAGTGTTACCAACAGCGTCCAAACTATCGGTTACTTTACGTACTTTTTCTGGAAGATTAGACATTTCAGCAATACCACCAGCGTTATCTGTAATTGGTCCGTAAGTATCCATGGCAATAACCATACCGGTTGTACTAAGCATAGATACAGCAGCAACTGCGATACCAAATAAACCACCAAGAGTATAGGCAGCAATAATTGCAGCAACGATCAAAATCACGATCATAATTGTACTTTCAAGACCCATAGCAAGACCAATAATTACATTGGTACCCGCACCTGTTTCAGAAGCTTTAGCAACCTCGCGTACAGGACGGAATTTGGTAGCTGTATAGTATTCAGTAACAACAATAATCAAAGCGGTAAGAACTGCACCAACAACTGTTGTCCAGAAAAATGTTAGAGCTTGAGCCGCGTCAGGAAGCATATAACGACTTACAAAGTAGAAACCAATTAAAGAAAGAACTTGAGCTACGGCCATACCTTTATAAAGAGCAGCCATAATTTTGTTCTTAGATTTGGCTTTAACAAAATTAACAGCAATCATAGAAGCAACTACTGCAACAGCACCAAGAGCTAGAGGGTAGATTACGTAAGCCATAGAAAATCCTTGAGCAACAGCCAAAATCATTGCTGCAATAAGAGTTACAGCATAAGTTTCAAAAAGATCAGCACCCATACCAGCACAGTCACCCACGTTGTCTCCAACGTTATCAGCAATAGTTGCTGGGTTACGTGGATCGTCTTCCGGAATACCGGCTTCTACTTTACCAACAAGATCTGCACCAACGTCAGCTGCCTTTGTAAAAATACCTCCGCCAACACGAGCAAATAATGAAATAAGAGAAGCACCAAAACCAAAACCTATTAATAGGTGTGGGATCTCTTCCGCATGTATGCCCATATATAGGAATATAAGATAGGCACCTGTTACACCAAGAAGTGAAAGACCTACAACGGCAAGTCCGCTTACGGATCCTCCTCTAAAGGCTACATTCAGCGCATCAGAAAGACCGATTTTTGCTGCAGCGGCTGTCCTTACATTAGCACGAATAGAAACATTCATACCTATGTAACCAGCTATTGCTGAAAAAAGTGCACCCGCAATAAAAGTACATGCAATTTTCCAATCTAATCCAAATCCCATTAATAGGAATATTAGGACAGCAAAAATAGCAACAGTCTTAAATTGACGATGCATATAAGCCATTGAACCTTCCTGAATGGCAGCAGCTATCTCCTTCATTTTAGGAGTACCTGCATCATGACTAAGAACACGATATGTACTATAACCAGCATAAATGAGGGCTATAACAGATATCGCGAATGATACGTAGAGTGCGATCATATTTAAAAAATTAAAGAATTAAGAATTTATATTGTGAGCATTATAAAAAAACAAATGTGAAATGTAAAACAAGAAATCTGAATTCAGATCTGAGATCCGAGATCTGAGATCCGAGTTCTGGAATAATATCTATTTCTTTTTGGTCGTTGTTTTTTTAGGTTTTTTAGTAATTTTTTTAGTAGCCTTTTTCACAGTTTTTTTGGCAGCTTTTGTAGCAGAGTTTTTTACTTCACTTACCTTTTTTTCAGCCTTTGCTTTGAATTGTTTTGCTTTAGATGAAGCAAGTTCTGCAATTTCTTCTAATTTCTCTTGGCACATACCGGCACAATCACCACCTTTATCTTCAATCATAGATAGATAACCCTGCAGCTTATCCTTAGACATATCCAAAAAAGCTTCGATTTGTTCATGTTCAGAAAGATTTTTTATTT
>JAHIYT010000051.1 GCA_018814945.1 Patescibacteria group bacterium | reverse complement strand
TTGATGAAATAGAAAATGATAGACAATATACTCTGGATTTTTCCAGAATTAGAGTTGTGGATATTCCTGGTACTGAAGATATGGATATCTGGTTTAATTATTATCAGGATGAAGATATGGAGGTAGATGAAATGCAAGTAGAAATTATAGTGAACGACGCAAGTATTGTTTATCAAATAAAAAATGGTGTGTGCTATATGAGGGGTGAGAAGAATATGCTACCACGCTTACCAGAATCAGAGATAGACATTGATCCAGATCATATTGATGCACTTTATGGAAGGCCCGAAATACAACAATGGGCTTCGCCAGAAGCACAGAATAATTTAAGTTATTACATGCTTAAGTATGCCCATGCGCTTTTGGTGTTACCACGTTCAGTAGGGAAACAATCAAGAAGTACTTCTGTTGAAAGAGACAATACTTTTAATTTAAGACTTAGGGATCATTCTACAGAAATATATATGCCAAATGGCGAAGGGGGTATAAAACGAGTAGTAACTCACCATTACAATACAGCCTTCAGCACAGTACCAGGTCATCCCCGCAAGCTTCCAAAAGGATATAAGCCTTCTCCGGAAGCGATTGCTGAGGCAGATAAAGCAGGTGTATATATTAAACCTGGTGAGACTTTTGTAAAAAAACATACACGTGGCTCAGAATTAACTGAGCAAGGAAGAAGTGGGAAAGGGCATCGCTTTTAATAAAAAAATCCCACCTAATGATGGAAGTATTTTTCTAATGGTGGGCGCTAGAGGGGTCGAACCTCTGACCTTCTGGGTGTAAACCAGACGCTCTAACCAACTGAGCTAAGCGCCCTTGCTTTTAATTTGCTAAAAGAGATTATCAAAAAAGGATAATAGTTGCAAGATTTTCTTTACAAAAGTAGCTTTTTAAATAAAAATGGATAAGCAAAATCCTAACGTGGGGCCATCGTCTAGTGGTTAGGACTTCGGATTCTCATTCCGGCAACAGGGGTTCGATTCCCCTTGGCCCTACCAATCAAAAACAGTTGTCCGTCGAAGGCGGGCAGATGTTTTTGATTAATAAGAGATCAGGGGAGGCGAAGGGCAGGGGGGTTCGCATGAGTAAATGATCCCGACTTGTCGGGAGAATATTACGAAGCTCGACCTCGGAGTGACTCCGAGCGTAGTCGAGGGGGAACGAGAATGTAAGAAATTCCCCTTGGCCCTAACAATTAAGACCTGCTATTGGCGGGTTTTTTAATATATATTTAACAAAAATGTTGACATGCTGTTATAATTGGGTAAGATAGTCCTCCTATCCCCTTAAATTTTTACTATGGATAGAATTAATGAACAATCTAACTTAAACGAAGTGTTAGGTAGAGCTGACTCCCAAAAAACAGAGGCAAGAGCAAATATTGAAAGAATAACCCAAGGATTAATGGGTGAACTTGATGCACTTGCTGTAGTTTTTAGTGAAGATCTTCGCGAGGTAATTACTGCATCAGATGCAAAAGACAGAAGATCATCATTACTTTCACTATTATCAAGTGAAGCTGCATCTCAAGACCATGGAATCGCAGACAAGGTTTCTGAATGGGCTGATAAAAAGCAAATTCCTGAAGGGCATCCGGTACGAAATGATATTACTGGATATATTCGTGGTGTAGTGGCTGAAAAGATCGCTTTTATGCTCATAAATGAGCAAATGCCAACTGCTGAAAGCTAAAATGCTTTAATAATTTCTGTAGGCTTTTTTCTTTTATACAAAATCTGATAGATGGTGTCTGTCAGTGGTAGTTTTACTTTGTGCTTTTTACTGATTTTTTGGACAGCTTCTGCTGCATAATAACCTTCTGTGACTTGTTTAATAACTTTTTGTGCTTGGGTGACTGATTTACCTTTTGCTATTTGTTGGCCAAGTCGACGGTTGCGGGAATAATCGGATAAACATGTAGCGATGAGATCGCCGATACCGGATAAACCGTAGAAAGTTTGTTTTTTTGCACCCATTTTTATACCCAATTCCGACATTTCCTCGAGTGCTTGGGTGAGGAGTAATGCACGGGTGTTCATGCTATTAGAAAGTTCGTCCGTCATACCTATTCCGATTGAGTAGATGTTCTTCATTACACTACCTATTTCGACACCGAGTACGTCTGTGGAAGTTTGGATTT
>JAHIYT010000050.1 GCA_018814945.1 Patescibacteria group bacterium | reverse complement strand
TGTGAAGATCGAATAAAATTACTTGCTATGGAAATACTCCAAATACACAAATCCGCCAACTATTGCGGCGTAAAACATGAATAGGCCGATTTTTGTGATGATGTTCCAGGGGTGGTATCTTTTTAGGCTTAAGTGGATGTTCCAGTATGTGTGGATTGTGAGGGCAGTGACGCCGATTGGTGCGAGCCAGGTGAAATGCAATGTTCGCGCAAGTTCCTTGCTGATTATTCCTTGTGAAAGGCCATATCCGCTGATGCCGAATGCAATTATTACAAGCATCATGACAAATGCGGCAATGTTGCTTAGATTATATAGATAGTGTGCAATGTTGAATTTTTTGATTTCGTTTTCCATGTTTTGGAGGTTAGAAGTTAATTATTTTCGCACAATTGCCATAATTATCATGGCGATCATAATGACTTTTGAAGTGTAATGTCCACTTGGATCGAAGACCATTTCGGTCAGGGGAGTTTTGATTTTGAAAATGGCGTGAATCAGCACGCTGATTGGCAGAGCTAGCCACATTAGCTGTTCGCGAGAGATTGGAATCCCGAGTTTTTTGAGGTAGGGGCCGATTAGGAAAGCAATCAGGTATGTGACTGCGAAGTCAAAAATGGCGAAGGGACCGATCCGGAAGCTGCGAAGGAAGGTAATTATGTTCATGCATTGGCGTTTATGTAAACAAGAGTAACACTTTTGTTTTTTTTGGGGAAGTTTTAAGCTTTCTATTTGACAAAGTGCGTGTTTTGCTTCACACTCGACACGTTCGGACAGGCTTCCAATAAAATGTAACAGTTTAGGGGCAATGTAGAACGAGACATATCCTTTAAACCAATATTATTATGTCTAAGAAACTTTTCATCGGTAACCTATCATGGTCTATTGATGACGCAAAAATGGAAGAGATTTTCTCTGCCTATGGTGTAGTCACTGAGTCTTTCGTGATGAAAGATCGCGATAGTGGACGATCACGTGGTTTTGGCTTTGTAACCTTTGAGTCAGAAGAGGCTGCTGATAAAGCAATCGCTGAGCTTGATGGTACTGAAGTTGACGGTAGAAATATCGTTGTAAACGAAGCAAAAGAAAAGAAAGAACGATACTAAGCGTTAATTTTTAGTAAGGCATCGGTTTTCCCGGCATTGTTGCCGGGAAGGCGGGTGTTTTGCTAGTTTTGGATGAAATTTTTATGTGTTTCACAAGAAGATTATGAATGAAGTAAACATAAGAGAACTAGAGTTTGAAGATCTGATTAAGGTTTTCAGGCTAGGTGAAGCGGTTTTTACGGCCGATAATTGGCCGATTCTATATAGAACTTGGGATGAATATGAAATTCTTGACAGGTTTCTTTCTGATTCTGAACATTGTTTTGTTGCAGAAGATGAAAAAGGAAAAATTATTGGATTTGTACTTGGATCGGTTATTAGAAAGAAGAAGAGTGCATGGGTATATGGATATATCAATTGGATCGCTATTAAGAAGGATTCTCAGTGTAAAGGGCTTGGGAAAAGGCTATGCATGTTTTTGATCAGAAGGCTTAAAAAGGCGGGTGTCAATATGCTTATGATTGATACTTCTCCTGATAACGAAAAGGCAATAAATTTTTTTAGAAAACTAGGATTTTCCGGACGTGAGGAGCATGTATATATGTTTAGAAATTTAACAAAGAAAAGTTAAAGTTTGACAATTGTTGTTTCAGGTTAATGAATCTTGTTATTCAGGTTGATTTGTGCTATAATTATGAGATTAATTTTTGAGGTATGGCGCTACGAAATGAAGATCTGAAAAATGCAATCCTTGCAAAAGGTTTGATTGAAGCAAAGGCTTTAGAGCAATTAATTGAGCAAAGTAAGGCGAAAAATATTTCATTGGAGCGACTTCTTTCAGAGAAAAATGTGCTTTCTGAGGACGTACTTTTCCAGCTTGCTGGAGAGATATATGAGGTTCCGACTGTTAAACTTGAGGATGTAACGATTAACGATTCGCTGCTACCAATTGTGCCTTACACACTTGCTTCGCATCAGTTTGTGATTCCTTTTGAGCAAGATGGAAAGACGTTGAAGGTGGCTTTGGCGGATCCAACAAATTATGAACTGCTGAATTTTCTTGAGAAGAAAACGGGGCTTGAGATTAAGCCGTATTATTCGCCACAAAAGGATATTCAGCTGGCTCTGAAGGCATATAACAGGGATGTAAATCAAAAGTTTGCGAAGTTGCTTGAGGGCGCAACAAGCGAAGCGCGGGAAAT
>JAHIYT010000006.1 GCA_018814945.1 Patescibacteria group bacterium | reverse complement strand
CCAAACACACGAAATCTCACCAGAAGAACTTGAACAAATGAGAGCTAATTTAAAAAGAATTGAAGGCAGTGTAAAAAGAGCGGAATTCGTAGCCGATATGATGGATAGTAAGTTATTAGATCCAATTATTGGAGCGGTATTTCCCGAAATTGGTGACGCAATAACCGCCCTTCCAGCAGTTTATATTATGTGGGAAGCCAAAAGAGCCGGTATGGATAAAATGGACATGGCAAGAATGATAGGACGAACAGCTGTAGATGTTGTAGCAGGAGCAGTACCAGTAGCTGGTGATGCAGCCGATGTTGTATATAAAAGTAACGAAGCAAATGCAAAAGCTTTACGTGAGTATTTTGAAGGAAAAAAAGCTGATGTTATTTCATTGGAAAAAAACATCAGACAACAGCGAGGTGAGCTAAAAACAAGATTAGAAGGAGACGTAGCTGCTTAATCTTGGTACTAAAAGATTAGTAATCTATCCCCTTAATAGCTTTTTTAGTTTGCTGAAAGTGATGTTTAACCTCATTCACCTCAGAAACCATGTCGGCTTTTTTAACAAGCCAAGCAGGAGCATTACGTCCAGTTAGTATGAGGTTGGTGTTTTTAGGACATTTATCGACCAATTCCCGAACAACCACATCTTTCACTAAACCAACATTGAGAGCTGTGAGAACTTCATCGCACACTATCATAAAATAATCCTGCTTATATAAGGTATGGATTTTCTCTATCCCAAGATTAGCCTGATCCTCATCTGCTTTGGTATTAGTAAATCTGAACTCCTGAGTTTTTTCATTAAACCTATCAAGTCCAAATCTGTAAACCTCGATTTTATCTTGCAACATTTCCAAAATATTTCCTTCCCCATAATGGCTTCCACCCTTGTCTAAAAAGACTATGGCAACCTTTTTTTCCCATCCACTAGCCCTTATTGCGGTACCCAGAGCGCTCGTGGTCTTACCCTTGCCATTTCCAGTAATTACTAAAATCATAAAAATATCTACATATAGTGTATTTAACATAATTCTTATACAAGATCTTGTGTGCGTCAAGAATATTTATTTGACTAAAAGCCTGTCATTTTCTAAATTAATTCATGCATTAAAAAATAAATTTCGCACAGGGATTGCCCACCCTCTTTTTTCAAAGCCCCTCCACTTTCACGCCTAACATTTGGTGTGTAAGCATTGGGTCGAGCTTTCTCTTTGTACTTTCATTACTTTTCTAACTAAACAAAAAAACATGCCAAAAACGCATCCACATGGTCTAAAGATCAGTCGCTTTTTTACCACCGCCGACAAAGACCCGCTAAAGGACATTGAATATACAAAACGTGACTGTCGTATCACAAAACAAGACGGTTCTGTAGTATTCGAAATGAAGGGTTTTAAAACCCCTAAGAGCTGGTCACAAAATGCTAGCGATATCATGGCTTCAAAATATGCTAGAAAAGCCGGTGTGCCACAGTACGACGACAAAGGTAAGGTAATTAAGGACGAAAGAGGTAAGCCTATTCTAGGGCCAGAAAAGGGTGCGGACCAAATAATCAGCAGAATGACAGGATGTTGGAGAAAGTGGGCGCAAGATTATGGATATTTTGACAGTAAAGAATCAGCGGACATATATGAAGCAGAAATGAATCATATGCTTATTAATCAAATGGTAGCTCCAAACTCACCACAATGGTTCAATACCGGTTTAAATTCAGCTTATGGTATCAATGGTCCGGCACAAGGACACTACTACTCTGATCCAGAAACAGGTGAAGTGAAAAAATCAGAAGATTCATATACACATCCTCAACCACATGCTTGTTTCATCCAATCAGTTAAAGACGATCTAGTTAATGAGGGTGGAATCATGGATCTATGGATGCGTGAAGCACGTTTATTTAAATATGGTTCCGGTACAGGTTCAAATTTCTCAGCCATTCGCGGAGAAGGAGAAACCTTATCAGGCGGAGGTTTTTCTTCCGGTCTTATGTCTTTCCTTAAAATAGGAGATCGTGCTGCTGGAGCTATTAAATCTGGCGGTACCACTCGCCGTGCAGCTAAAATGGTTTGTCTTGATATTGACCATCCGGAAATCGAATCTTTCATTAACTGGAAGGTTGAAGAAGAAAAAAAGGTTGCAGCTCTTATTGCTGCTGGTTACTCAAGCGACTTTAACGGAGAAGCTTACGCAACAGTTTCCGGTCAGAATTCTAATAATTCAGTGCGCATCTCTAATAAATTCATGAATGCGGCAATAAATAATGAAGATTTTGATTTAATCAGGCGTACCAACGGAAAAAGCTTCAAATCTCTTAGTGCTAGAAAGCTCTGGGAGAAAATTGGCTTTGCCGCTTGGGCTTGTGCTGATCCAGGTCTTCAATTCGATACAACCATCAATGAATGGCATACCTGCCCAAGAGACGGAAAAATCAATGCTTCAAATCCATGCAGTGAATATATGTTTTTAGATGACACCGCTTGTAACTTAGCTTCTTTAAACCTATACAAGTTTTTTAGCACAGAAACCGACCAATTTGATATCGAGTCTATGCGCCACACTATTCGTTTATGGACAATTACCCTGGAAATTAGTGTTCTCATGGCTCAGTTCCCAAGTTACGAAATTGCTAAAAGAAGTTACGAATATAGGACGCTTGGGCTAGGTTACGCAAACCTTGGAACAGTATTAATGCTACTTGGCGTACCTTACGACAGCGACGAAGGAAGGGCCATTGCAGCAGCTCTTACATCCATTCTAACAGGTGCATCTTACGAGACTTCCGCAGAAATGGCAGAAGCCTACGGTCCATTTATAAGATATGAGCACAACAAGAATGACATGCTTCGCGTAATTCGCAATCACAAAAGGGCAGCTTATAATGCTGATGAAAGTGAGTACGAAGAACTGGAAGTTAAACCTGTAGGTCTTCTAAAAGACGACTGTCCAAGCTATTTATATGAAGCTTCTT
Source organism: Patescibacteria group bacterium (assembly GCA_018814945.1). GTDB lineage: Bacteria > Patescibacteriota > Gracilibacteria > UM-FILTER-43-11 > UM-FILTER-43-11 > JAHIYT01. Next base: position 6,101 of record JAHIYT010000006.1, on the reverse strand, counting down.
GTAAAGCCTGGGATTCAGCACTTGAAAAGGGTGAACAATTTGGATTCCGTAATGCTCAGGTTTCCGTAATAGCACCAACCGGAACTATCGGATTACTAATGGACTGCGATACAACAGGGGTTGAACCTGATTTCGCACTTGTTAAATTTAAAAAACTAGCCGGTGGAGGTTATATGAAAATCGTCAACCAATCCGTACCGGCAGCACTTGATAAACTGGGATATACAAAGGAACAAGCTCAAGAAATCGTAGATTATATAATTGGAAAAGGAACATTAATTGAGGCTCCATTTATCAACTGGAAATCATTAAGGAAAAAAGGTCTAAATGAAGAAGAGCTAATGAATATCGAAAAGGGATTAAAGAACGCTTTTAGTATAAACATGGCCTTCACTAAATTTTCTGTCGGAGAAGACGCACTCGAGAGGCTAGGTATCGATTCAGACGTATATAATGATGCCAGTTTCGATTTCTTAAAAGAGATTGGATTCACCGATGAGGAAATTGAAGCGGCAAATGAATATGTATCTGGAGCGATGACTATTGAAGGAGCTCCTCATATTAAAGATGAGCATCTTGCAGTATTTGACTGCGCAAATAAATGTGGGGCAAAAGGTAAACGTTTTATTTACTATACCGGCCACATAAAAATGCTAGCAGCTGTTCAACCATTTGTTTCCGGATCAATTTCCAAAACAATCAATATGCCAAACGAAGTTGAAACAAAAGATGTTTTGGAGGCATATGAAATGAGTTGGAGATTAGGTTTAAAAGCCAATGCTATTTATCGCGATGGTTGCAAACTTTCTCAGCCACTTAACACATCCAACAAAGATAAAAAGAAAGAAGATTCAAAAATTGAAATCAGAGAAGTTGAAATTACTAAAAAACCATTACGCAGACGTCTTAGCAACGAAAGACAATCAATTACTCACAAATTCTCTATTGCTGGGCATGAAGGATACTTCACGGTTGGTCTTTACGATGACGGAACACCTGGTGAATTTTTTATAAAAATGAGCAAAGAAGGATCAACCCTTTCTGGAATCATGGATAGCCTTGCACTTTCTATATCACTCAACCTTCAATATGGTGTACCTCTAGAAGTTCTTATTTCAAAATTCACTCACTCTCGTTTCGAGCCATCTGGCATGACAAGTAACAACGAAATTCCAATCGTTAAATCTATTATGGATTACATCGGAAGATGGCTTGCTCTCAAATTCATGTCAAAAGATGAAGCAAAGAAATATCACAACGGTGACCTAATTGATCGGGCGTACAATGAGGGGACCATGTCGGAAGGAGGTGTAGTGCCATCAATTAGAAGTACAATTAGAGTTGATGAACCAAAGCTTAAAGAAGATAACGTTGAAAGGAGATTGATCCAAGTTCTTGAAAAAGCCAACATAAAACCAGCTAAGAAAGCAGCAACAGTTGGCGCGACTATAAACACTACTCCTGTTGCATACCAAAATGATGATGCTCCGATGTGTCACAACTGCGGTTCTGTGATGGTTCGTAATGGTAGTTGTTACAAATGTTTAGACTGTGGAGAGACATCTGGTTGTAGTTAAAATGCAAACAGATACAAATCTAAAAATATAAAAAACAAGAGCTCTTCTGAATGATCCCGTCAGAAGAGCTCTTGTGATATAATTTGTGAGGACACAGTACACAGGAAGCAGGAAACAGCTGAGTCCTGTGTACTGTGTCCTGAGTTCATCCAACAAAAAATGTATAACGAACCATTCCAAATAGAAGGGAAAATTAGTAACAACGCATTTTCATTTTCCAAAAGAAAAGATCCAATCATCACCATCCCAAGTATTATAAAAGGAAATATTGGTGATGTAGGAATTGGTGATAAAGTTGTTTTTGAAGATGTAGATGAAAATGGAAAACTAAAATCATGTATTGGTCTTAGAAATTTTATTAGGACAAGTCATCCGATTACAAAAAAACCAGTGATAATTGCGGATAATCACAATCACGTATTTTATTTTTGGTATGAAGCAAGAAACAAGAAACAAATAAAAGATGGGGCGACACTGGTTCATATTGACCAGCATAAAGATATGAGAGTGCCGAAAAGAAAATTAGTAAAAACAATTAGTGACGATCTAAATAAAGTTTTTGAATACACAAACGAAGTCCTAAACGTCGGAAACTATATACCACCCGCAATGGAAGAAGGATTGGTTGCTAGCTTGATTTCAATTACAAGTGAGGAAGAATTAATTAAATCCACTCCTGAAGGAGCGGATCATGATCCGCTCCTTCAGGGTAACGTTATCGTAAACATAGATTTAGATTTCTGGGCCCCTGAAATGAATTACATAGATCATAAGTTAAAAATTGACATTACAAAAAAATGGATGGAAAAAGCGGATCTAATAACAATTGCCAACAGTCCATTTTTTATTGACCAAGAATTAGCATTAAAAGTTTTAAAAGAATTGTTCTACAATGCTAAATGTTAAATGTTAATTGTTAAATGTTAATTGTTAAATAATATGAGGTTTCCATTCACAAAAAACGAAATCTTTTTCTCTGCGGTTTATTTCGTTCAAGCTGCGGTTGGTATTTCAGCTCTCGCCCAATTCCTTTTTACACGCAATGAACTCGGTCTGAGTTTTGTTGAACTAGGAGTACTTGCAGCTTTGCCTACAATCTCTTGGAGCATAAAACCAATTTATGGATTTTTGACTGATATGGTTCCAATATATGGATATAGACGTAGGCCATATCTACACATAATGCCTCTGATAACCATACTAAGCTGGCTATATATTTGGCAATTTGCAGATTCTTTTATTAGTTATGCAATTCCAATAATGATTGCAAATGTAGGACTTGGTTTTACAGACGTAATTGCGGATGGGCTCGTGGTCCAACAGTCAGATGAAAAAACTGCTGGTCGTTATCAATCAATCTGCTGGGGGGCTTTAACCGTTGGTGCAATTGTTACTACATTCCTTTCCGGACTCTTGCTTGGAAGAGAAATTGTAAGTGTTAGAAACATGTTCTTGCTCACAGCACTAATGCCATTAATAACCTTTGGTCTTTCGTTTTTAGTCAAAGAGAGGCGTATCTCGGACCGATCTGAACTAAAAGTACACAAAGCGATAAGTCCAAGCTACATTTACACAGCAGTGCTCGCTCTCATTGTAACTATAGTACTACTTTCTCCATATGAAGGACAAAACATGGCCGTTGCATCTTTTTCCATAATAGGCGTTTGGTTTATATGGTTCGCAGGGTATTTCAAGCATCTTATGGACATTAAAATTATTGGTAAGGGAATATTCGCAGCAGCAATTTTTGTGTTCCTATGGCGTTTCACACCAAGCTTTGGTGCTCCATGGTCCGATTACTATTTGAATCAAATTGGAATTGACCAAGAAACCTATGGATATTTTGGAGTGGTAAGTTATGTAGGATGGCTAATTGGTTCTATTTTATTTGCAAAATACTTTGATAAATTCAAATTAAAAAAAGTCCTCTTTTGGACAATAATACTCGCTTCGATTCTGGGGCTTTCACAGCTTGGGCTAACAAAACCAGAGCTGGCAAATGCAATTGGAGGAAACGTAATTATAAAATATCCAGCTGCAATAATCGCAAGTCCAGTATTTTTAATTGCAAGAGGGGGAGATTTTTGGAGTCATTTAATGAGTTATGAAGGAATTATATTTTTAAATTTCTTTTTAGACTTCTTTTTAGGAATTTTATATATGATTTCCTTTGTTGCACTTCTAAAGTTCGTTGCACTAAGTACACCAAAAAATTTAGAGGGAACAAACTTCGCCGTATTTGCATCCATTATGAACTTCGGGCTCGTGTTCGGTGCAATTAGTGGTGGTTATATTTATGAACATATCGAACAAGGAATGCTAGGTATGAATGGGTTACAAATTACTGTAATATTAGGTGCACTTACTTCATTAATTGCGTTGATAGTATTACCTTGGATTAAAACCGAGCACATGACACACGATAAATAAAAATCAATTTACAATTTTAAATTTTAAAACATTGAAAATTAGAATTTGTTTGTAAACTGTAAATTGTAAATTGAAAATCTTATGAATAATTGGCTACTCTTCACAATCGCAGCTCCAATATTATGGGCAGTAACAAATGTTATGGATGGTGCCCTAAGAAAACACTTTGTAAAAAGTAACTTTGCCCTAACCTGGATATTTGCACTTGCAAGACTTCCATTCGTAATATTATTTTTCATTATTGCGGGCATTGAAATTCCAAGTCCAATAACTGCAATTATGGTTTTTATTGGTGGAGTCTTCTGGACATTGCCAATGATGTTTTATTTTAGAGCATTAGAAACAGAAGAGCCTAGCAGAGTGGCATTAGTTATGCAGATGTTACCGATATTCACATTACTAATCGCTTATTTTGCATTAGGTGAAAGGTTAACCGGAATGCAAGGAGTAGCATTTATATTTTTAGTAGCAGGTGGTGCATTTGCAGCCCTTAAAAAACTGGAGGGAAAATGGCGTTGGAGCTTCGCAGCTTTACTTGTAATGATGGCAGCACTACTTTGGGCAACATCAGACGTTGTATTTAAAAAGTATGAAGTTGAATTTACCAACTTCTTATCTGCCTTCGCAATTTACTTTTTAGGAAGTTTTTTCTTTTCACTCGTATCAATGGCTCACCCTGAGGGGCGCAAAAAAGTAACTACTTATTTTAAAAATCTACCACTAAGAGCCTGGATAATGATAACCGCCAGCTTACTTACAGGCATTGGTGGCTCAGTTTCATTCGCATATGCATTAACACTTGGGAAAGCTTCTCTTACATCCGTAATTATCGGAACACAGCCACTGATCGTGGTACTGCTTGGAATAATACTTGCTGGCACAACAAAAGAAATACAACGTGAAAGATTAAATAAAAACGAAGTATTTCTAAAAGGAACATCATTTATATTGATTTTAATAGGACTGATTTTATTATCTGTGTAAAATACCAATATGAAAGAAAAAATATTAATACTTTTAACAGGAGGTACCATGGATGGGGTAATAAACCCTGGGGATGGCAAAAAGTTAACAGGCGAAAGCGCTGCTAAACAATATTTAGACTCACTAGATCTTCATATTACTTACGAATTCAAACAAGTTTGTACAAAAGACAGTCGTGAACTAACAGATGATGATAGGAAAGATTTTCTTGAAGCTATCAGTAAAGATAAGACAGATAAAGTTCTTGTTACTCATGGCACTTATACAATGGCAGAAACGGGACAATTCCTCAAAAAACATATTAACAAAATTAAGAATAAGACTGTTATCCTAACAGGATCGATGATTCCGCTTCAGGAAGGGTATCCGGGAGATGCACCATTTAATTTAGGTTTTGCCATAGCAACATTGTTTGGGGAAAAGCCTGGTGTTTATCTCGCAATGAATGGCCACGTTTTTGATCCGGATAAAGTATATAAGAATATCGAAAAGGAAATATTCGAACTATTAAATTAAATTCAATAAAAAACCGCCTCAAGTACTCAAGACGGTTTTTAAAATTAAACAAAACTACTTCCCAGCATTTATAAACTTACTAAGAACTTTAAATCCATCATTCGGCACCATCCAAATTGTTGTATTGGATTGATCGGAAGAAAGGTCGTTAATAGTCTGCAAAGTGCGAAGATGAAGTGCCCCATCAGCTTCACTAAGCGTTTGAGCCGCTTTTCTCATATTTTCAGCCGCGGCCACCTCTCCTTCTGCTTTAATAATAACCGCTCTCTTCTCACGTTCAGCCTCAGCTTCTTTGGCCATAGTTCTTTTCATGTCGTCTGGAAGTCCGATATCTTTAAGTTCAACTGATTCAACTTTAATTCCCCAAGGGTCACTAGCTTTATCTACAATCAACTGAATACGACCGGCAATTTCATCGCGATTGCGAAGAAGTTCATCCAATGTTGTCTCACCTACAGCATTACGCATGGTAGTCTGAGCAAGTTGAGAAACTGCAAAGTAAAAATTTTCCACTTCAATTACAGATTTAGCTGCATCGTTAACCTTGTAATAAATAACCGCATTAATACGAATAGAAATATTGTCTTTTGTAAT